>JBJTWB010000001.1:0-3178 GCA_046081505.1 Bacteroidota bacterium
CTTCTTCCGCATGGATTTGAAGGACAAGGGTCGGAACACAGTTCAGGTAGATTGGAGCGTTTCCTACAATTGGCAGCAGAACTAAACATTCAGGTAGCGAACTGCACGGTACCTGCGAACATGTTCCACTTGCTTCGCAGACAAGTGAAAACGGAATACCGCAAGCCGTTGATTGTTTTCACTCCAAAAAAATTACTTCGTTATCCGAAAGCCGTATCGAAGATTGAAGACTTGGCGAAAGGAGGCTTCCGTGAAGTCATTGACGACAACATTAAAGCGCGCAAGCAAACCAAAGTCGTTGCATTGTGCTCGGGTAAGGTGTATTACGAATTGTTGGAGGAGAAAGAAAAACGCGGATTGGCTGACGAGATTTCATTGGTTCGCATTGAGCAGCTCTATCCGCTTCCTGAAAAGCAAATTCGCGAATTACTCGGAAAATATAGCAAGAAAGCGCAACTCGTATGGTGTCAGGAAGAACCTGAAAACATGGGCGCGTGGAGTTACATGATGCTTTCGTTACGCGACTTAAACTTAGAAGTTGTAAGTTTGCCTGCATCGGCATCACCTGCAACGGGTTCGCCAAGGGTGCATGAGATGCGAATGAGTAAAATGATAACCACATTGTTTGATAAGGTTTCAAAAGCCTAAAAATTTAGAAATATGTCAGTTATTGAAATAAAAGTTCCTTCACCAGGAGAAAGCATTAGCGAAGTTCAAATTGCCAACTGGCTTGTGAACTCAGGTGATATTGTCAGCAATGGCCAGGTCATAGCAGAAATTGATTCAGATAAAGCAACACTTGAGGTAACAGCTGAAGCTTCTGGAGAAATCCAAATTCTTGCTCAAGCTGGTGATACAATTGCTGTTGGTGCTGTTGCCTGTACCATTGATACTTCCAAGGCGGGAGCTTCTACTGCGGCTCCTACTGCGGCTGCACCAGTTGTTGAGCCCATTAAAACGGAATCGGGCCCCGCGGTTGTACCCTCTCCTGGTCCTGCACCAAGTTATGCTTCTGGACACGCTGCACCTGCTGCGGCTAAAATGATGGCGGAAAATAATATTTCTGCCAATCAAGTGAGCGGCTCTGGGCCTGGTGGAAGAATTACTAAAAGTGATGTTGTTCTTGCTATGTCTGCCGGTTTTGATACTGCAGCTGTTCCAAACAGAACTGGAAGTAGAGACATTGATCGTGAAAAAATGAGCATGCTTCGTAAAAAAGTTTCGGAGCGATTGGTTCACGTGAAGAACACCACAGCCATGCTAACCACCTTCAATGAGGTGAACATGAAACCAGCCATGGATTTGAGAGCGAAATACAAAGATCTATTCAAAGAAAAGCATGGCGTAGGACTGGGCTTTATGTCACTGTTCACCAAAGCGGTGTGCGAAGCCTTGCAGCATTTCCCCGCTGTTAACGCTCAAATTGATGGCAATGAAATTATTTATCATAGATATTGCGACGTAGGGATTGCAGTTTCCACACCGAAAGGACTCATGGTTCCCATTGTTCGCAACGCAGAGATGCAGTCTTTGGCAGATATTGAAAGGTCAATTGGCGGTTTAGCCAAGAAAGCACGTGAAGGAAAAATTACTGTAGATGACATGCAAGGTGGAACCTTTACCATTACCAATGGTGGTGTTTTCGGATCCATGCTATCAACACCAATTATTAATCCTCCACAAAGCGCTATTCTTGGAATGCACAACATTGTGGAAAGGCCCATTGCAGAGAATGGCCAGGTGGTTATTCGTCCAATTATGTATGTTGCCTTGAGCTATGATCACCGCATCATTGATGGAAAAGAAAGTGTCGGCTTCTTGGTTAAAGTAAAAGAAATGATTGAAAATCCGGAAAGAATGCTATTCGGCGGAAAAACAGCTGAAGAAGTACTTCTTGGACTGTAAAAAATCAAGATCGAAATCAAAAAAATGAGCGAAGTCTTCTTCGCTCATTTTTTTGTTGAGAACCTCCGTAAAAAATGTCATTTCTCACATCGTTTATTCAATGTTCCGATTAAATTTGTAGCGCCTGTAAAATGGGCAAACCGCATATGGAAACCACAACCACTTCTCACCTTTGGGAGTACCTCCCCATTATTGTTCTCGGAATTGTTGCTGCAGGCTTTGTTGTAACTACCATGGTACTAACCCACATGGTTGGACCTAAGAGAAAAACAAAAATTAAGAACGAAGCTTTTGAATGTGGAATTGAAGCGCAAGGAAATGCCCGTTCTCCGTTTTCTATTAAATATTTTCTTGTGGCCATTCTCTTTGTTTTGTTTGATGTAGAGGTAATATTCATGTACCCATGGGCAGTGAACTTCAAAGAACTTGGGGTGTTTGGATTATGGGAAATGTTTGCCTTCATGGGACTGATGATTATAGGCTTGGTCTACATCATCAAGAAAGGCGCGTTGAACTGGGAGAAATAAATTTAAAAATAGCAGTCACGATGAGTGTTAACATAGATCCAAATTTGAAACCAGACGGCATTGAAGGCCAAGGTTTTTTTGCAACCTCGTTAGATAAAGCAGTAGGACTTGCACGTGCCAATTCACTTTGGCCGTTGCCATTTGCAACTTCATGTTGCGGAATTGAATTTATGGCAACCATGGCGTCGCATTATGACCTTGCTCGATTTGGTTCTGAGCGTTTGAGTTTTTCACCGAGACAAGCAGATTTGCTTATGGTCATGGGTACCATATCTAAGAAAATGGCGCCCGTACTTCGTCAAGTGTATGAGCAAATGGCTGAACCACGTTGGGTTTTGTGCATGGGCGCTTGCGCCTCGAGCGGCGGAATTTTCGATACCTACAGCGTATTGCAAGGAATAGATAGAATCATTCCTGTTGACGTATATATTCCCGGTTGTCCGCCAAGACCCGAGCAGGTTCTCGACGGACTTTTAAAAATTCAAGAATTAGCGAAATCTGAAAGTTTGAAAAGAAGAACTTCAGAAGAATATAAAGCACGACTAGCACAATACGGCATTGAATAATATGACTGCACAAGAACTACATGACCACTTGCTTTCAAAAGCCGATGCCGTTTTTGCAAATGCACTTTTGAACTCACAGGTTGAAGGAGACTTTCCTTGCTTCGTTATCAAAAAAGATTCTCTAACAGAAGTAATGACATTTTTGAAAGAAAATGCTGAATGTTCATTCGGTTTTTTAAC
>JBJTWB010000002.1:0-5300 GCA_046081505.1 Bacteroidota bacterium
CCAATTCAGAAACGTTACTAAAAGTTAAAGCATCAAATATGGTAAAGGGTGTCTCCGAAAAGCCTTCAGTTGTATGCAGCTCCGAGCGCTTGAAAGCATCATTCGCCTTTTTACCTAATGACAGCAATTTCACATTACCTGACGATTGCTTAGCAACGAGCCTTGCTTCTTTTATGATATTGTTGTTAAAACCTCCACAAAGCCCTCTGTTCGAGGTAATAGCTACGATTAATGTATTTTTTACATCTCCATTTCTCCTAAAATCACTGTTGGCTTCAGCAGAACTTACATTCGATAGAATCTCTTGCAGCTTTTCAGCGTAGGGACGCATTTTCGTAATGGCATCTTGAGCGCGTTTCAATTTTGCAGCAGAAACCATCTTCATGGCAGATGTAATCTGCATGGTTGAATTTACTGAAACAATTCGAGTCCGTATTTCCTTCAAATTTGCCATTCCTGCTAATCTTTATCTTTAGTTGAATCGAGCTGATAAATCTTTTGCTACGGTCTCAAGTACCGCTGTTACGTCATCACCAATATTTCCGTTTCTAATTGCGGTTAAAACGTCTGCATGACTAACTTCTAAAGTCTTCAAGAAGTCTTCTTCAAAAGACTTGATTTTGTCTACAGGCACACGTGATAACAAACCTTTTGTTCCACAATAGATAATAGCCACTTGTTTTTCAACAGAAAGTGGACTGTTCTGTCCTTGCTTCAGAATCTCAACATTGCGTTTACCTTTTTCAAGTACGAATTTGGTCGATTCATCTAAATCAGAACCAAATTTCGCGAATGCTTCAAGTTCACGGTATTGTGCTTGGTCAAGCTTCAAAGTACCTGCAACTTTCTTCATGGATTTTATTTGAGCTGATCCTCCAACGCGACTTACCGAGATACCAACGTTAATTGCAGGACGAACACCTGAGTTAAATAAGTTCGATTCCAAAAAAATCTGACCATCTGTAATGGAAATTACATTCGTTGGAATATATGCAGAAACGTCACCGGCTTGAGTTTCAATGATTGGGAGGGCAGTTAATGAGCCCCCACCCTTCACTTTACTCTTCAAGCTAGCTGGTAAATCGTTCATGGCTTCGGCTACGCTCTGTGTTTCATTCACTTTCGCTGCACGCTCAAGCAAGCGGCTATGTAAATAGAATACGTCACCAGGGTATGCCTCGCGTCCGGGTGGGCGACGAAGAAGTAGGGAAACTTCACGGTATGCAACCGCTTGTTTTGAAAGATCATCATAAACAATTAAGGCTGGGCTTCCAGTATCGCGGAAGTATTCTCCAATGGCGCATCCAGCGAATGGAGCGTAGAATTGAAGTGGCGAAGGATCTGAAGCTGTTGCAGCAACAACAACAGTATAGGCCATTGCACCAGCGTCTTCTAAAGTTTTAACCGTTCCTGCAATTGTAGATCCTTTCTGACCGCAAGCTACATAGATGCAGAATACGGGTTCGCCTTTATCATAAAATTCTTTCTGGTTAATGATGGTATCAATTGCAACCGTAGTTTTTCCGGTCTGACGGTCACCAATAATCAATTCACGTTGTCCACGTCCGATTGGAATCATAGCGTCAATCGCCTTAATTCCGGTTTGAAGTGGTTCCTTTACAGGTTGACGGTAGATTACCCCAGGCGCTTTACGCTCAAGTGGCATTTCAAATAATTCTCCACCGATAGGCCCCTTTCCATCAATAGGTTCACCCAATGTATTCACTACACGACCCAACATACCTTCACCTGCTTGAATGGAAGCAATGGTACCGGTGCGCTTTACACTTGCACCTTCCTTCAAATCACCTGCAGGAGCTAACAATACAGCACCTACGTTATCTTCTTCTAGGTTCAATGCGATTCCGCGAACACCATTTTCAAATTCAATAAGCTCACCGGACTGCACATTAGACAATCCATATATACGAGCAATACCGTCTCCAACTTGGAGCACAGTACCCACTTCTTGCAATTCAGTCTCAGTTTTTACACCTGCTAATTGCTCTCTAAGAATTGCAGAAATTTCTGCTGGTTTGATATCTGACATAATTTTCAGTGTTTGTTCCTACAAAGCGGGAACGTATGGGTTTTTCGAAAAATCTTGTTTTATCTTATTCAATTTACCTGTAACAGAGGCATTGTATTCTTGACCGTTCACACGCAACACAAATCCTCCAATGAGACTCGAATCAATTCTTTCAGTCAAAATGATTTGGCCACCTGCCATTTTCTCTGCCATTTGTTGCACAGCACTTTTTGAGGTATTGTCCAATGCCACTGCAGAAATAACCTCGGCATGGTGGATACCTCGCATTTTGTTCACTTGATCTACAAAAGAAGCGGCGATAGATGACAATTCACCTTCCCTACCTTTACTTACAATGAGTTGAACAAAGCTTGAGGTCGTCTTTGTCCATGTTTTGAATATGGAATTCAAAACATGCTTTTTCTTATCTCCTGATACAACAGGTGAAGCCAACAATAGATTCAATTCCTTGCTTTCTTTTGTTGCCTCGAGAATCAACCTCATATCATTCAAAACCATATCCAACTCATTGCGCTCTTGACACAATTCGAGAAGTGATTTCGCATAACGTGAGGATAATCGAATATTTGACATGCCTTAGTTTTTACCGAATTCGTTGATTAAAGCACTATTCAAAGCTTGCTGTTTTTCAGCATCAGTGAGCGAATTCTTTAACAGAGACTCAGCCAATTGAATACTCAAATCAGCAACCTGGTTTTTCAATTCAGAAATAGCTGCTTGTTTTTGAGTTTCGATTTCAACTTGAGCCTTGGCAATAATCGCCGAAGCTTCTTGCTGAGCTTTTCTTACAGCCTCTGAACGCATTTGATCTGCCATGGCTTTCGCTTCTGACATGATACGATCGCGATCATTGCGCGCTTCACGAAGTAAATCTTCATTACTCGCTTGAAGCTTGCTCATTTCCTCTTTTGCTGCATCAGCTTTACGAAGCGCATCTGCAATGCCGTCTTCGCGCTCTTTCAGCGTTTGCATGATGGGTCCCCACGCCATTTTTTTCAATAGCACAAGTACAGCAATAAAGGCAATAGATGCCCAAAATACGGTACCAACGGACACACTAAGTAATCCTTCCATAGTGTTAAAAATTTAAACGGTTATTCAACCGCAATCAATGTATTATCCTAGAGCTACCAACAAGCAAACGATTACAGCGAAAAGGGCAACACCCTCTACTAACGCCGCTGCTACGATCATATTTGAGCGTAAATCACCACTTGCTTCTGGTTGACGAGCCATACCCTCAAGAGCAGAACCGCCAATGCGACCTACACCGATACCTGCTCCCACAGCAGCTAAACCTGCTCCAATACCAGCAAGACCTTGTCCAACTTCTGCTGTCATTAAAAGATTTAAGAATTCCATGTTATTTGATTTTTGAGTTAAAATTTACGAATTAATGTGTATAAGGTTCAACATGTTCATGCTCATGGTGATGTTCTTGATTAGCTTCTCCGAAATATAATGCAGTAAGTAAAGTAAACACATAGGCTTGAAGGAATGCTACCAAAAGCTCCAAGCAATACATGAAAATCATAAACAATACTGAACCAACCCCTACACCATATCCTGCCGCAACACTATCCTGCCCGAACATCAAAGCCAATCCCACAAAGGCCAATATGATAATGTGACCTGCAGTAATATTCGCTGTTAAACGAATCATTAATACACATGGCTTAATGAAAATACTCATGAACTCGATCGGAACAAGAATAACCTTTACGAATGCCGGAACGCCTGGAGGCCAGAAAATATGACCCCAATAATGTTTGTTCCCAGAAAAACTGGTAATAAGGAAAACCAATCCTGCCAAGACTAACGTAATGCTTAGTGTTCCCGTAATATTGAATCCTCCAAGAAAAGGAATCATTCCAAACAAATTACACATCCAAATAAAGAAGAATGATGTAAGTAAAAAAGGTAAATACTTCTCAGCCTTTTTCTTTCCTAAGGCCGGAGCAGCAATATCGTCTCTTATGAATATTATGAAAGGCTCCAAAGCATTCTGAATACCCGTTGGTGCTGTTCTTCCATTTCTCTTGTACTTCTTCGCAATAGATCCAAAAAGGAATATCATTAATCCAATGATTACTAGCATTCCAAATACTGATTTAGTAATTGAAAAATCCATCACCTTGTGACCATGCCCATCGTGCGGTGCATTCTCCCCAACAAATTCAATCATTTCATGGTGGTTGCGATATCCTTTGTAATCATGGAAATCCAATTCGCCATGCTCATTCACGCTATAAAAGTTGCTAGAAGAAAAGATGTCTAAATGACCGTCATGTAATATTATTACCGGAAGTGGCAGATAAAGAGGCCCACCGAAGTGAATTTGATGCGCATCTGAAATATGATGCATGATCATGTCACCAATTTTAAAATCTCCTTCTGAATGCTCTTTTTTGGCGGTACTATCAGCGCTCGCTGCCGCCGGAACTTGTGAATGATTCTCTTGAGCCAAACCAAAAAGTGTGGTGAAAACCAATGCTGTAAAAAGGAGTAATTTGTTCAAATTCACGGTTCAATCTTTTTTTCGCAGCGCAAAAGTAATGAAGGGTGAATGAAGTAGAAAACTTTTTTTCGAAAATCTACTTTGAATTTTCAATTTTCAAGGCTGACTTTATCAAAAGCACGGAGTAAATGATGTAGGTAAGAAAAACCATTCCTGCGGAGGCATATTTTGATTCCTTATCAAGAACTATAAGCACAGCGCTGGTTATTGCCGAAAAAAGTAACTTAATAAGCACACCAATCATCACTGCATTTACAGATTTCGTTGGGGATTGGCTTTTCGTTTTTTCGAAATGGTTGCTTAAAAGAATCGCTATGCCAGCAAAAACTAAAGGCACACCTGCAGCAATTGCGGGAACATGCGTCACGTGCAAGGTGAAAAAAATGGAGGCGCCAAGAATAGCGCCAATAGAAAGGTAAACGATATTATGCGTTTTCATTTTTTCTTAAGGAAATCTTTCATGAATTGGTACATTCCTACGGCAACACCCAAAAGAGAAAAGACCATTGTTAAATATGGTCTTTCCAATTTATAATAGGTATCTAATTTCATTCCAATCCACACACCTAGTCCAATAGCCAAAGCCATTTGAGTCGCTAGACTGGTATATTTTAGAAAACTATTTTTTATGGCTTCGCCTCTTGGTTTGGTACAATTGGTGCCGGTCCATTTGGTTTTGGAGCCTCTTTTGGTTTCTGGCCCATAGAGCACATACCTGTAAATGCTGCACCT
>JBJTWB010000003.1:0-1766 GCA_046081505.1 Bacteroidota bacterium
TCGGGTGATGTGTTGTTTTGTGTCATATTGTATAACAAAGAAGTGAGATAATCTTTTTCGTTTAATTCCAACGCAGTTTGTGTTATGCGCAGCGGTTTAAAAGTGTCAACCATGACGGCCAACTCTTGTGTTTCTTTTTGACCGATAGATCTTTCATACGCACCAGGGTGTGGGCCATGAGGTACACCTGCGGGATGCAATGAAATGAAGCCTTTTTCAACGTGATTTCTGCTCATGAAGTCTCCGTCTACGTAGTATAGTACTTCATCTGAATCAATGTTCGAATGATTGTATGGAGCAGGAATAGATTGCGGGTGATAATCATACAAACGAGGAACAAAAGAGCAGATGACAAAATTGTGAGCTTCAAAGGTCTGATGAACGGGTGGTGGCTGATGCACCCGACCGGTAATGGGTTCGAAGTTAGAAATGTTGAAGGCATAAGGATAGTTGTAACCGTCCCACCCAGCAACATCGAATGGATGAGTCGCATATACGACTTCATGCATGTGATTTTCTTTTTTGATTTTGATAATGAACTCACCTTTTTCGTCATGCGTTTCGAGAACGTCTGGCCTGCGAATGTCACGTTCGCAAAATGGAGCATGTTCAAGCAATTGTCCGAAGTAATTTCTATACCTTTTAGGCGTAACTACCGGAGAAAAACTTTCTACAATAAACAGACGGTTTTCAGAGGTCTTGAAATCAATTTGATAAATTATGCCTCTTGGAATAACCAAATAATCGCCGTATCCAAATGTTATATTGCCCACCAAGGTTCGCAGAGTACCTTCACCTTGATGCACGAAAATAACTTCGTCGGCATCAGCATTTTTATAGAAGTAGGTATTTAATGAATCTGTTGGTGCAGCAGTGGCTATGTTCAGGTCATTGTTGAACAAAAGAATCTGTCGGCTCTCAAGAAAATCTGAAGCTTGTTTTGTTTTAAAACCGTTGAACATGTGAGGTGAAATGTTGTGTTGCACGGCTGCAACGGGAGCGCAATTCACGGGTGTTCCAACAGATTTGATTTGAGTAGGTCTATGAAGATGGTAAAGAAGGGAAGACATTCCACTGAATCCTTCCGTACCAAACAACTGTTCATAATGTAAATTACCATCTTCTTTGTAGAAGGTGGTGTGTCGTTTCGATGGAAACTTTCCTAACGAATGGTAAATGGGCATAATGCAAATGTATAATTGAATTATTCGTCTAATGCTTGTTCGAAGTAGGGTTCTAACTTGGGCGGTTGAATTTTACTTTTCACTACGAATGCACCTGGATATTTTTGAATGAATTGTTTCAATACCATTTTTGCTTCCGCCTCTGTTAAAAAGTCACCAATTCGAAGTGAAAAGTCCGGAATGTTTTGTTCCAGGTAAGCGCCGTATGCATTTCCAGCTGAGATGAATTCTTGTCGAACTTTTTTAGCCTGATTTAGATCTCCTCCAAAGTAGATTTGAACGCGGTACCCTTCAATGTTGTATTTTCCACGATCTTCTTTTTCGATGTTTTGGATAGACGTTCCAACACTAAATGAAACAATACCTCTATTATCCTCTAAAGTATCCGTATAAATTCTGTTTTGGGGAACAATTATTTTTCCTTGCGAGGGTTGACCAAAGCTCGCAAATGAGACAAAGGTGAAAAAGAGTACGAGTATCGAAAAGAGTGTATTCATTGGCTGACAAAAATAGAGACAAAACCACCAGAGTTGTATTACAAACTGCGGAATATCAGTCGCCTAAGAAAAACTATGCCGCAAT
>JBJTWB010000004.1:0-7282 GCA_046081505.1 Bacteroidota bacterium
ATGCGGATTTGCGTTTGCTTCGAAAGGATGAAAACCGACTGTTTCATCTGAGTGGTAGTTTTAGAAACGATCAAACAAGCCGATCAGGAAAGGCAAAAGTCCCCGCAGTTGGTTTGAATTCGAAAGTTACTTCGATTGGAATTGAGTTTGAAATGCGAAATCAATGGGATGTCTTATTCGGTTTTCAGCAGGTTCAATTTGGCGGATTCGATTTCATGTCTATCAGAAACAATTACACCCAGATTTATAACTTCCAAGAATGGACCGCCAAAGGAAAAGAACAAATGACTTCAGCAGGTATTCGCTACAGATTTTCAGATAAATCAAGCTTATCTGCTAATTATGGTGTTTTCAAGAATACCAATGACCTAGATGTGCCTCAGAATTATTCAGTCAATCAGTTTATGTTGTTGTACCAAATGAATTTTTAATATGAAAAACAAAAGCATTTATTTCCTAGCCCTAACAATTGTTCTAATGAACGCTTGTAAAGTTGATGAAGAATTCGACGGGCCTTCATTGAATGATCTTTACGGTGATTTTGTGCTCATCAATGACCTCGATATTTCAAATCGAAATGTTGATTTCTCTCAAGGACAAAATACGTTTTTTACAGCTTCTTTTTCTAAAAACGTGAACTGGAAAATTGAGGTCAAGGGTCTTAGCTCCGGAGCCGTGAAACGATTCGAGGGTTTCTCGAACGTGATTGATGCCTCAACGGCCACTTGGAACGGAACTACCACAGATTTGCCCATGTTTAAAATTGAATCTTGTGCGGTAGAGTTAACCATGCTGAATGTCCAGGACACGCTGCGTGACACTTTACAAATAGTTGGATCCAGAGTTTACGATGGATTTGTAGTTGCTGATTTTGAAAACGGATGGAATCCCGGATGGAGCACATTTGTTCAATCTGGAGCGAATATGAGTTTCCAAGTGCAAACGAATAACAGCGCAGCACAAGGTAGCAGGTATTATGAAATGGCAGGCACGGTCTCATGGGACTGGTTAATTGGCTTGGTTGATATGCCGGGATCTGCTTATGGAGCACCAACTTATAATCTTACAGATAATCCGTCAAATCTTTTCTTCAACACCATGGTTTACAAGCCAGATGGAATAAACAATGGATTGGTTTTATTTCAATTTAGAGAAGATGATAACGGTGATGGTATGTTCACAGAGGGAAATGAAGACATGTATTCCATACAAGTACAATTGACAGAAGCAGGTTGGTCGCAAATATCTCAGCGTTATGATCAAATTCCAACATTGGTGAATGGTGCTGCATCTGCTGCATTGGGCAATGGAATTCATGAACCACACAAATTGTTGAAAATTTCGGTGCTCATGCTTGCGAATCCAACTTCAGGATATTCCAAGGCTTGGATGGATTATATCATATTTACGGAAGGGTCTGAATTAATTCCTTAAGGCTCATGCGACTGATACAATTATTTTTTGGATCGATTCTTCTGTTCTCATGTGTCTCCGTGAAAAATCTGGAGTTGTATGATAGAGTAGAAACGGACCATGCGTCAACAAACGGATTGAATCTCTCTCTTCCCCATGTTTTTCAAGACAATATGTCATCAGAAGTTTGGTTTAC
Organism: Bacteroidota bacterium; assembly: GCA_046081505.1. GTDB lineage: Bacteria > Bacteroidota > Bacteroidia > Flavobacteriales_D > Sanyastnellaceae > CAIZGX01. The sequence goes on from JBJTWB010000004.1 coordinate 1,610, forward strand.
AAAAGCTAGTTCCTGTTTGCAAGTTAGCCCGGAATCTATTGAAAAATATGCTGGCTCTGGTGCAATGAAAATAACATGGAACAAGCAAGCGGGCGATTGTCCGTGGTTGGGTCTTGGAATTGGTTGGGGAAATTGGACAGGGAAGGACCTCTTGGCAGTTGAAAATAATGCGTGCTTATCTTTTCGCGTGAAAGCAGATCAAGGTGAGTTTTCCGGACTTCCGTGGGCCTTGGCTATGGAAGACTTCTCTGGAGCACAGGCATGGTTAGGTCTAACGGGCAAATATGTGAAAGGGGGAAAGGTGACCACGGATTGGAATGAATTTATTATACCACTTGCTGATTTTGCATTCGAGAAGTGGAATATGGACGGTTCCTCCGTTAAGCAGCTTATCTTTCAATTTGAATCAAGCGGTACTGTCTATATAGACGAAATTCAGATCGTTCCCTATGTTGCTCCCGTCAAACCAACACTTGTTTTGCAGAACACCTCGCTTCCAACAAAACACAGCGGAAAAGTTGATGGTGTAATTCAACCGAATGAATATTTGGGATATGTTCAAGTTACCATGGGGTCTTTATTTGTAAACTATGACAACGAATATGTGTATTTCGGTTTGGTCAATAGAGACAAAACGCAGCCTGTAAATTCGCAAACCGGAAAGGATATTTGGAATGGCGACGCTCTAGAGATTGCGTTTTCTACAGAGTCAAATCTTTTAGCAAATAGGCCATTCTTATACGCATCTGACAAACACCTAGGCATTCAATTGGCCGCTCCATACGCTTGCTTTGATTGGACTTCAAACCAGACAATTCCCGCTGAAGTTGTTTCTAAACAAACCAGCGAAGGGCAAATTGCAGAGGTGAAGATAGCTTGGAGCGACCTAAAAGTGAGTCCTTGGAAAGTAGGTGGAAATTATAGTTTTGAATTTGCTCTGGATATGGCTTTGTCGAATTCTAACCGAGAGCAACAGCAACGTTGGTCGGCCGTTAATGATGAAAACTTCTACAACAAGCCAGTTTCTTGGGGTTCATTAAAAATTGTATCATTTGAATAAGTTATGAGAAGGTTCTGGATTCTTTTATTTTGTTTGCTATTTGTGTTCCCGGCTTGCACCGCCCAGAAAACGTCATCGAGAGTAGAGAAACTCCTAAAACAAATGACGATAGAGGAGAAGGTTGGACAAATGACTCAGTTGAACCTCGATGTGATCTGTGAAGGTGAAATCTATAAACTGGTTGAACCACATCACATTCAACAAGACAAGTTAGAAAAGGCGATATTGAATTATCATGTTGGTTCAATTTTGAATTGTGGTGGTCATGCTTATCCGCTCACGCAGTGGCATGAAATCATTGGGAGCATTCAGAAAATGGCAACGACTGAATCACGATTAAAGATTCCAGTTTTATACGGTATAGATGCTATTCACGGAGCGAACTACGTAACCGGTTCTACTTTATTTCCGCAACAATTGGCTCAGGCCGCTACGTTTAATTCCAGTCTTACAGAAGAGGCTGGCAGAATTACCGCTTACGAAACGCGCGCTGCAGGTATTCCTTGGAATTTCTCTCCGGTTTTAGACGTAGGCAGAAACAAAAACTGGTCTCGTTTTTTTGAAACGTTTGGTGAAGATCCCTACGTATGCAGTGTCTTCGGTAGCGCGCTTGTGCGTGGATACCAAGGCGGCAACGGGTCTGTTGTAGATGACCAACATGTAGCTGCTTGCATGAAGCATTTCTTGGGTTACAGCGGGACACGCACCGGATTCGATCGTACCCCTGCAATTATTTCAGACATTGAATTGCGCGAAATTTATCGTCCATCTTTTCAAGCCGCTATAGATGCAGGCGCATTAACGGTGATGATTAACAGCGGTGAGATCAATGGAATTCCAGTGCATGCCAATCCAGAAATATTAATTGATCTATTGCGCACAGAAATGGGCTTTAAAGGATTAGCAGTCACAGATTGGGAAGACATTATTAAGTTGGTGAATAACCATCGCGTTGCGGCTGATTTGAAAGAAGCAACATACCTAGCTGTTATGGCCGGAATAGACATGTGCATGGTACCTAACGACTACGACTTTACCACGTATTTAATTGAATTGGTGAAGGAGGGAAGAATTTCTGAAAAGCGATTGGACGTGAGTGTTCGCAGAATTTTGGAAACTAAGAATAAGTTGGGATTGTTCGAAAACGCCATGCCACCAGGCATTGTAACATTTTCTGAATTTGCTTCAGATAAACACAAGGCCGCGGCTTTGCGCACAGCAGAAGAAAGCATTACGCTTCTTGAAAATCACCTGGACATACTGCCTTTGAAGACGGACGCGAAGATTTTTGTTACCGGTCCGGCAGCAAATTCCATGACGATCTTGAATGGTGCGTGGACACGCACGTGGCAGGGAACAGACGCGCAATTCGATGATGCTTCGAAGAACACCATTTATGAAGCGCTGCTCAGCAAGAACAAAAATGTTGTGTTTGAATAAGGATGTGGGTTAGAAAAATGGATTGGCGCAGATGAAGCAATTGAAAAGGCAAGAAATTCAGATGTCATTGTAGTGTGTGTTGGCGAATTGCCAAGCACTGAATTGCCGGGTAACATCTACGATTTAGAACTTCCACAAGCACAGCAAGATTATGTAAAAGGACTTAAGTTGACAGGTAAACCAGTTGTGTTGGTATTGGTTGAAAACAGACCACGGATTGTTCGTGAGATAGTTGACGGCTGTTCGGCGGTTGTAATGGCTTATCAACCGGGCGACTTTGGGGGAGATGCATTAGCGAATATTTTATTTGGGGATGTGAATCCAAGTGGAAAACTTCCGTTTACTTATCCCAAGTATCAGGTGGGAACTTCAACATATGACCACAAGTATACCGAGACTTTCGATAAAAATTTTGGTAACAACGCCTTCCAACCGCAATGGGAATTTGGACATGGATTATCTTATTCTACAATTGAATATTCCAATTTAAGCGTTTCTTATGAAGATGAAATTACAGTAAAAGTAAATGTTCAAAACAGGAGTGATCGAGCAGCCAAAGAATCGGTGTTACTCTTTGTTACAGATGAAGTAGCGAGTATTACTCCCGCGGTGAAAAAATTAAAAGCCTTTGAGAAAATTGAATTAGCTCCCAATGAAATGAAGGAAGTGGTTTTTAGGTTAAACAAGAAAGATTTTGAATTTATTGGTTCTGACGCTGAACCCACTTTTGAAGCCGGATTTTTTCAAATTGCAATAGACCAACTTACACAAAGAATAGAATTGAAATGAAGCAGACAATTTTTGCATGCATGCTTGTATTAGCATTGGCTTCTTGCAAGCAGTCAAATCCTGAAGATGTTCTCGGCAGACAGGGAGATGTATTAACTTTTGCAGGAAGAGATTGGGATGTGAAATACAGCCTAGTACCTGTGGGACCTGGGCCAAATAATTTTTCAAGGTTGTATGATGATGTATGGGTCGACGAAAATGGTTATTTACATTTGACCATTGACAAACACAATAATGTTTGGTATTCATCTGAGGTAATTTCACAAGATACCATGGGCTTTGGAACATACACGTGGACCATACAGGCCGATCCAATGAGCTTCTCTGAAAACGTTGTGTTTGGTTTATTTACTTGGGATAACAATACATTTTATACTGACGGAAATTCAGAAGTTGATATTGAATTTTCGAAATGGGGAGATATATCAAGTACTTCACCAACAACATTTTCTGTTCAGCCCGTGAGCTTTGGAAGTTTTTATGCTGAAAGAACGAAAGAATTGGAGGTTGATCCAGCTGTCTTAAATGGTGTTACCACCCATCAATTTACGTGGTCCGACACTCTCATTACTTGGAAGAGTTACGCGGGTGAATTGCCCCAAGGAAACGCAATTGCACAATGGTCATTTGATTTGGATCACCCGGCTCGAGTAAAAGAAGAAGGTGGTCAATTGTCACAGCCTATTGTAATTCCTTCACCCGGAAATACAACCAACGCGAGAATGAATTTATGGACCATCCCCTACCAAGGTGTTGGTCCAAACAACGGCCTAAAGCATGAGGTAATCATTCGCAATTTTTCTTACCAACCCGAGCTTTAACCCAAGTGAATTTCATCTATAGCGGGCTCTACAAATTTCTCATTGATGGTCTGAAGTAACTCAGATCTGGAATTAAAAACCTCGGCCCGTAAAGGTGCACTGTCGAACTTCAGGTGCAGGGTTCTTCCTTCAACACGAATAACTCTTGTTTTCTTGAACAAGACAGGCCCCATGGCTTCTTGATAAGCTTCAATTATTTTCGATTCAGTAATGCGTTGTTTCAGCGGCGATCGTTCAATCCACTCTGCCAACGCTTCTTTTAAAGAAAAGGTATTAGTGTTTTTCATGAGATTGAATTGCGTGTTGATCAATGATGATACGCTCGAAAGATACCCATAATTCACGAAGCACATTCGGAATTCTTTCAACATCTGTATCGGACAGGAATACCTGTGTTTGTGTGTGTTTTGCAATCCAATCAAACAAGGCCTTCAACCTAAATTCATCTAATTTTTCAGCAATGTCATCCAACAACAAAAACGGCTCTTTTTCAAGTTGCTTTTTGGTGTACTCAAATTGAGCAAGTTTTAAAGCCAACAAATATGTTTTTTGTTGCCCCTGTGACGCAAACTTTTTCACGGGTTGCGCTTGCAATTCAAAACCAATATCATCTTTATGCACCCCAACTGTGGTGCGCTCTGCATAAATGTCTTTTTGAAGTGTTTGATCTAAGAGTGATGCAAAAGAAAATGCATTTAAATCACTTTCATAAACAAGATTAGGCGCCTCATTCGGTTCCCCGATTTGTTCGAAAATGGAATGAAACAAAGGTGTGAATTGGATGAAAAATTGTCTACGCACACCGTGAATGAAATTTCCCAATTCAACCAATTTGGAATCATAAACACTCAGCAACTCTTTTACATCGGTGATGTGCATTCGCTGATTTTTCAACAGCGCATTACGTTGATCCAACACTTTGTTGTATTGGATAAGTGATTGCAGATAGTTATTGTTGGTTTGGGAAAGGCATTGATCCAGCCATTTTCTCCGAATTTCACTTCCTTCACGAATTAAATCTACATCATAAGGTGTAACCACAACCAATGGCAAATAACCAATATGACTAGCTAGTTTCTCGTACGCTTTTCCATTTCTCGAAACACTTTTCTTTTTGGATTTGAAAAGTTGATACGCAATGCGAACATTTTCATCGTCGACCAAATAGTCACCCACCACTGATCCTTGTTCTGTGTTGAACTGAATACTGTTTTGGTCAATGGAAGAGAAATATGATTTGCATAGACTCAAGCTATGAATGGCATCTAAAAGGTTGGTTTTACCGGAGCCATTTTTCCCCAAAAAGCAAACGAACCCCGTTTGAAAGGAGAGTTCAATTGATGAATATCCCTTAAATTGGAATAATTGTAGCTTTTTGAGGGTGTGTTTTTGCATGATATGAGTAGCAAAGGTAAAAATTCCTTATTTTCGCACCTCAATAAATCATTATGTCAAAGAATCCTGAGCAAAATGTAGTGGCTGAAGAAGTAAAACCCTCATCTCAAAATGAGAATTTCTTCGACAAATACAGAAAACCTATAACCTATGTGAGCGCTGCATTGG
>JBJTWB010000005.1:0-2524 GCA_046081505.1 Bacteroidota bacterium
CTCTCTCTTCTCGGACTTGGACTGGATTACTTACTCATGGCTTTTGCTCCCAATATGATTTGGCTTTTTATAGGCAGAGCCGTAAGCGGAATCATGGGAGCCAGTTTCAGTGTGGCGCAAGCCTACATTGCAGATATTTCAGCTCCGGAAAAACGCGCACAAAATTTTGGAATGATGGGAGCGGCATTTGGTCTTGGTTTCATCTTAGGTCCTGTCATTGGTGGAATATTAGGAAACCTAGAGCCCCACTACCCTTTTGTTGCAGCTGCTATTCTCTCTTTACTAAATCTCGCATACGGATTTTTTATCTTACCGGAATCACATCCGAAAGAAAACAGAAGGCCATTTGAACTCAAGCGGGCTAACCCCTTTTCTTCTCTAAAAAATCTTTCAAAACACAGCGGTTTAATTGGATTATTCATTGCCTTTTTCTTCCTTTATCTGGCTGGATTTAGTGTGCAAAGCACATGGTCTTTCTTCGGAAAATTCGCATTTCAATGGAATGCTGATGATATTGGATATTCCTTAGGTGCTGTAGGCGTATTGGTTTCCTTGGTTCAAGGAGGGCTCATTAGGTACACCAGCAAATCATTAGGTGACAAAAAGTCAATTTTAGTAGGAATAATTTTCTCTACCGTAGGACTCTTCCTCTTTTCTTATGCAACCAGTGGATGGATGATGTATTTATTTCTTGTTCCATATTGCCTTGGAGGATTAGCCACGCCTGCATTGCAGTCTATTATTAGTAAGCAAGTTCCTTTGAATGAACAAGGTGAAATGCAGGGTACATTGTCTTCCTTGATTAGCATCACTTCTTTCATAGGACCTTTGGTCATGACCAGTTTATTCTCTGTATTCTCCTCGAGCTCTGCTCCATTCAAGTTTCCTGGCGCAGCCTTTTTTGCAGGTGGAATTTGCTGCATTGTTGCATTATTCATTGCCATGCGTACACTTAAAAACAAATCATTATGAAAAAGGCCCTTTTTTTAGATAGAGACGGTGTTATTAATCACGATCCCGGCGATTACACCTATGCATTGGAAGAGTTCATCTTGCTTCCCAATGCATTGAATGCCATGAAATATGCTCAAGATTTGGGATATGAAATTGTTATTGTCACAAATCAGGCAGGTGTATCAAAAGGCCTCTACAGCAAACAAGAAGTAGATCGCATTCATACCTTCTTACGAAGTGAATGCGCCAAAAAGGAAATTGAGATTCGTGATATTTATTACAGTGTTCACCATCCAGATATTTGCAATTCAATTTCACGAAAACCACATGGATTATGGGTAGAACGTGCTTGCGCGAAGTACGGATACGACAAAAATGATAGCTTCATGATAGGTGATCGGGAGCGTGATGTACAATGCGCAGAGTCGGCAGGTGTGAAAGGATTTCAAATGGAAAAAAATGGCGATTTACTGCAATATGTCCAGAACCTATGCAAGTAATTTGGAACGGTAATCTTGTAAATGAGCATGAGATAACGCTCAATCTCAATACCAATCGAGGCTTTCGATACGGCGAAGGTTTTTTTGAAACCATTCGTATTCACAATTTGAAAGCTCCCCTGCTTGAATTTCATTGGCGACGAATGAATGAGGCAGCAAAAATGTTCAGCTTCATTTTACCCTTCAACTACCAAGATCTAGAAAATAATCTTTCTATGCTCTGTTCCAACAATCAATTGCAACAGGCCATAATTCGAATTCAAATTTTTCGGGAGGGATCGGGAAATTATCTCGCAGATGAAAATAGCATCATTCATTTTGCAATGACCATTCGTGACTTTCAATTTTCACCCACCAAAACATTTGATCATAGCGGGTGTCTTGATTACACCTTGTATTCTAAAAATCCGTTTGCTTCTTACAAAACGCTCAATGCGCTGCACTACATAGCTATGGCAAATGAGAGTAAAAAAAGGAAATGGGATACAGGAATTGCTTTAAATGAGCAGGGAGTTGCCGCAGATGCTTGCTGGCATGCCTTTGCTGTTATTTCAAATGGTAAAATATATATTCCTAAAAAAAATGCTGGCGGGGTTCAAAGTTGCGCCATGACTGCCTTGGAAAGTATGCTTCGGTCTCAGAGTAAGGAATACCAAGTTGAGAACTTGACCATTTCCCATCTGAATGAAGCCGATGAGATCTTTTTTATCAATGCGGTTGATGGAATAGTTCCTTTGCACCATTGGCAGAATAAAAAATTATCCATTCTAGAAAGTAAAAAAATCGCGCTCGACTTTCAATCATTCTATTATTTTTGAAAACTATGAATCGAATTATTCTTGTTTGTACCCTTGCACTTGTGCACTTCAGTGCATTCGCCCAACCTCAAGTCAACGCTTGGAACGACAAATTCCGTCAACTTGGACCGGACGAATTGGCTTCGCCCAATACATACCGAACCGCAAGTGGAGCGCCGGGTGCAGAATACTGGCAACAACAGGTAGACTACAAGATGAATTTAATCTTGGACGATGAAAATCAAAAGTTGTTCGGGGAAGAAGTCATTACAT
>JBJTWB010000006.1:0-966 GCA_046081505.1 Bacteroidota bacterium
CCTCTTTCATCTCGAATGGGACGCTCAAAATAGCCTCGTAATCTTCTCCAGCTTCAAGCATGTCTTCGTCGTCTGCTTCGTACTTCCAAACAATAACTGCTTTTGTCCCCAATTTTTCCAAGCGCTTGAATAAATCCAATATACATTTACTTGAACTTGTATTGAAATACTCGAGTTGCACATGTAGCTCTGTTTTTTCAGGCTGAGTCGCTGTCCACGCATCTATCCAATCCATCAACGGCTTGTAAAAATCCAAAGCGTTTTCAGGAATTGACCTTCCTTTCAATTCAAGAATTCCCAATTTCGGGTCGAATGAAACAAAGGGTGATTTAGAAGTGGCTTCGCGAAGGAGTAAATTCATGGTCGCAAGATAGAAAAATCTTTTCGAACATGAAAAGGTAAGTTATCTTTGCCCAAATGATTGCATGGTTTGAAGAGTGGTTTGATTCGCCATTTTACTCAGAATTATATAAGAATAGGAACGAGGCAGAAGCGAAACAATTGATTTCGGGTCTAGTCAATTATGTTCGCTTTCCTGAAAATGCATCCATACTTGATGTGTGTTGTGGGAAAGGAAGGCATTGTCAAGTCTTTTCTGAAATGGGTTTTTCAACCACAGGTATTGATTTAAGCGAGAGTAGTATAGATGCTGCCAAGCAGTTGAAGTTAAAGAACAGTTCTTTTTCAATACAAGATGCGCGTGATTTTGATTTGAATGAAACGTTTGATTGTGTTGTGAATTTGTTTACCAGCTTCGGATACTTTGAGACCGTTCAAGAGCACGAGCAAATGCTCAAATGCATGGCGAAACACGTTAAGAATGATGGGATTTTGGTAATTGATTTTTTCAATGTGGCGCTTGTGAAGGAATCGGGTCCGGAGACAAGATCAGATGACTCCGGATTAAAATCTTTTACCATCACTAAGCGCATTGAAGGACATCGAGTTGAAAAAGAAATTGTCATT
>JBJTWB010000007.1:0-5314 GCA_046081505.1 Bacteroidota bacterium
AATCCTCCCATCCTCTGCTCAAAATGTAGTTAAACCTGTTTTTGTTTCTGATGCAGAACAAACAGAACTCATGAATAACCTCGCTTACCTATTCAACGCCGCTCTAATCAATTTTCCCGTTAAATACCTCATTATGCTTGAAGAAAGACAATACTTCGACAGAAACAAAGAGGTTGGAAGAGAAATGGAAAATAGCATTAAGGAAAATGCCAATTGCACGGCAGAATTCAGCGACATTCAAATCGGAGATTATTTCAAAAAAACAATTCGAAAGAAAATAGCCGAGACCTATACAACCTGACCGGAGAAGACAAAAAAGAATGCAGCTCAGAAACCGAAGCCATTCAACTTGCAACACAACTGGGCTTGCTGCCCATTCCCTCCAATATCAAAAAATTAATATACTCGCGCGTAAGCTAAATTTCGAAAATTTCGAATTCTCCAATTTCTCGTTTTCTGGTGTTTCATATTCGCAAAAAAAACACCATGAAAAAAAGAAACTCTCTCCCCTATCCAAAGCTCCGTGAGCTGCGATTAATGTATTGCTACAAACAAGAATACATTGCCGATGTACTTGGTATCTCTCAGCCGGAATACTCTCGACTTGAAAACGGTCTGAGAATAGCAAGAATTGATGAGTTCAGAAAATTAGCAGGGATTTATAAAATTTCACCTTCCATGCTCATGGTTTCTGATAGCTATGCACACATCGATTTTCATCAATTGAAATCCGATATCTTGGAAGAAACTTCTGAAATTCTGAAGCAACTAACCGAAGAAAATCGATTGCTTCGGCAAGATTTACAAAAGTCTTTGGAAAATACTCAAAACCTCCTAGAATCCATACAAATCCTACATTCCAAAGGTCCTTTCAAACCTAAAAAAGAAGGGATTCCTCAAAAAAATACGGTTCGTTTGTAACCTTTTGAGATCTGGTCAAGTAAAAGATGGTCGAAACCTATTGATTATGAATACCCACTCTAACAACATGAATAACGAAAAAACAACACTTGTTTTTGTAGATGATGACCCTATTGTTCTTCATCAATTCAAAACAATGTTTCACCCTGAATACAATGTTTTAACTACTACTGATGTATTTGAAGCTTTTGGATGGATGCAATCTTCGCCAGTTGCTGTGTTGATCTCGGATTTGATCATGCCTATGATGAATGGCATTGATTTCCTTCAGCGCATGGCTCAGGATTTTCCGAACACGCAACGCATTTTGCTGACCGGTAATCTAACCACAGATGCCATGATGCATGCCATTAATAAAGCACGAGTTTTTCGAGTTCTTGGTAAACCTTTCAGTCAAAATGAAACTGCAAAGGTGATTGAAGAGGCGTGTTACGCATATAATCAAAGCCTAGAAAAAGAGAAAGAAATGAAACGATTGTCGAAACAAAACGAACAATTCGAATTTCTACTGCGCCAACAATTACTGTCCTAATTGAAAAAGCGAACAAACATAAAGGTCTCCCTTCGGGAGACCTTTACTTTTGTTTCCAAATGCCAGATTCCCCCAGACTGAACAAAGCATAATCATACTTGACAGGATCTACCGCATCAAATTTCCTTAACGACTCATCCAACTCAAGCACCGCTTTCCAATCATTTTGTTGCCGAGTTAAAAGTCCCAATTGTCGGGCCGTATTCCCACTATGAACATCTAATGGGATGGATAATTTCGATGGAGAAATGCCTTTCCAAATTCCGAAATCAACACCCCGCTCATCGCGTCTAACCATCCAACGCAAAAACATGTTTAACCGTTTCGCACTTGAATTACGTGCTACATCTGCAATATGCTTAGAGGCTCGATGTGTTTTAGAATTCATAAAAACCGTTCGAAAAAATTTCAATGCCTCAAAACTTCCACCTAAATCAAACCCCTTTGTGAACACCATCTCCAAACCAAACTCACAGTTGTAAATACGACGAAGTGCCAAAGTAAAAAACCAAAAATCTTCTTCATTAAATGTTCTATGAATGGATTGGTTTTTAGTAAAAGCATCTCCTCGCTTCGCATTCAAAATAAATTCATGCGGTGAATGCCCCATGCGATTCATCATACAATCTGCGCTTTTGAGAATCGAAGCTCGATTCCCCCAACTGATTATCGCAGTTAAAAATCCGGCAATTTCAATATCTTCTTTTCGGTCGAATCGATGCGGAATTGAGATGGGATCATGTTCAATAAATGACAGTCTATTGTATTGATCCACTGCCTCATTTAACACATGGGTTAAATTATTTTTCATTGGATCTGCAAAATACGTATTGCAATAAATTCGACCCCATTTGTAACGCTTTCACCCGAGCTACCTCTGAATCCTTGTGAACACTTGCATCTTCCCAACCGTCGCCTAAATCACACTCAAAATCATAGAAAACGGCCAATCGATCCTCTATAAAAATTCCAAATACCTGAGGAGCTTTTTTGTCGTGTTCATGAATTTTCGGAAGTCCGTTGGGAAAATTAAATTTTTGATGAAAAACCGGATGGTCAAATGACAACTCAACAAATTCCAAATCGGGAAATACCTTTTTTATCTCGCGACGAACGTATTGATCCATTCCATAATTATCTGAAATGTGCAAAAATCCGCCTGACTCCAAGTACATTCTTAAATTTTGCACCTCGCTTCCAGAGAAAACCACATTCCCATGCCCCGTCATATGAACAAACGGATAGTTAAATAAATCAGTACTTCCCACTTCTACATAAGGAACATCTTTCGAAATGGTAGTTTTTATTTCCTTGTTTGCAAACTGAACCAAATTGGGTAAGCTTGTCGGATTTGCGTAATAATCTCCACCACCCTTATACTTCAACACCGCAATTTGGTAAGACTGACCGAATATAACGTGTGACGTAAGGATACAAATCGAAAAAAGTATAAGTGCTCTCAACATGTGGCGCTAAGATAACTCAACCAATTGCAAATTATTTTCTTTCCCTCTGGAGTAAGCACACTCTCTGGGTGAAATTGAACTCCAAACCAAGGCAGCGTGCAGTGCTCCATAGCCATGACAGATCCATCTTCATGTCGAACAGTTACATTCCAATTTGAACAAAGCATCTCTTCATCCACAACCCAACTGTGATAATGTCCCATCTCAACGGTTTCAGCAAAACCATGAAATAGAACGCCTGGCCATTCAATTTTTCCAAAAGATGAAACACCATGCAACACAGGATTTAAATTGCGCAATTGTGCACCGGTATATATTCCCATGGCCTGGCAACCAAGACAAACACCGAGAACAGGTATGTTTTCCAAATGAGATAACATGCTCATAAGTCTTCCAGCCGCATGAGGTAGGCCTGGGCCAGGAGACAATACCACTCCATTTTTACCCTGCACATGATTTTCGTCTACAACATCATTTCGAACCACTTCAACCTGAACTCCAAATCCCTCTAGATAATGGACTAAATTGTAGGTGAACGAATCAAAATTATCTATCAATAGAATTTGATGCATCAAGACTTCACTATGTTTGTGATTCAATAAACAAGAATACGATGAAAACCGCTATAGAGTCAAATGAAGCACCTAAACCCATTGGTCCATATTCCCAAGCCATACGTGCTAACGGTCTTGTTTTTACAAGTGGGCAAATCGCTATATCTCCTGAAACTGGAGTGTATACACCCGGTAGCATTGAAGAAGAAACACATCGTGTAATGAAAAACTTACAGGCTCTACTTTCGGCCGCAAACAGTAGCTTCGATGCAGTTCTAAAAACAGGGATTTTCCTTCAAGACATGAATGATTTCGCGGTTGTAAATGAAATCTATGCGAGTTATTTGTCAGCGCCCTACCCCGCAAGAGAAACGGTACAAGTGGCCTTCTTACCGAAAGGAGCTAAAGTGGAAATAAGTATGATCGCAATTTCAAACCCATGATAAAAAAAATTCTGCACTACGCCAACCCTTTCAATCTCTTTCGAAAAGAGTCTGGCGACTTCAATCTTCGTGCTATGCACACCATTAATAAAATCTCTATTTTAGTTTTTCTAGGAACCTTAGTTGTTCTAGTTATTCGCTGGATGCGCTAATTCTCTTTCCAATGCAAAGTATTGATGAGGTGAATTACATCTTCTCTCATGAATTGCAAAACAGGAGCCAACGAATCTGCATTTGGTCGATTCCAAAAATACAGGGCTCCCCAAAGAAAATGATCAGTACTATCTGTAACATAGAATTGAAGTTGTGAGGCTGCATCACCTTGCAAATCATAAATTAAACCATAGACTCGGGTAGAATCAATCCGAACCACCGTTCTGTTCTTGGAAGTAGCTTTTACATCATGTTTGGCCGTTTTATCATAGGCCTCCTGAATGAGCTGATCTAAATTGCCTTGAACAGGAAAATAAGAGCAATGCACCGTTGCTCTGTGTTTTGGTAACCGAATTTGAAACCAACAACTTCCCGTCGAGTCTGAGGGTAATATTTCAACTTTATTGTAACTGCCTATTTCAAAATTCAAGGGGCAATCTCCCTGATATGGCACATAATCTTTCGCAGGTAAGTCAATTCGAAAATAACCCCGAGGCTTCGGAATTGAAGAAGGTGCAAAAATCAATTGCGATAAAAAAATCAAAACCCCAAGCACAATTATACTTAATGCTATGACCCACTTCCAATTTTTTATTTTCTGAATCATACGCCCAATGTCTTCAGTTTAATTCGTGAAATTTTTCGTGCATCTGCAGCCTCAATTGTGAATTCGAAACCCTGAAATACCCATTTATCACCCTTAACGGGAATTTTACCCATTTGCTCAACTAAAAAGCCTCCAAGGGTAGTGCTATCTCCTTTTTTCATTTCAAACGCATCACCGTCTATCTCCAATACCCTATAAAAATCTACCAATAAAATTTTTGCAACAAATATGATCGTTTGTGTATCTAGTCTAGTGAAAAGCTGTTCACCCGCATCGTCAAATTCATCGTGAACATCCCCAACTATTTCCTGTAATATGTCCTGTAAGGTCACCAAACCAACGGTAGTTCCATACTCATCCACAACCAAAGCCATATGCTTTTTCGTTCGTTGAAACTCCTCAAGTAAATCATCTATCTGCTTCGTCTCTGGAATGAAAAAAACATCTCGGGCGAATTCCCACCAAACACAATTTTCATCATCCAATTGACCTAGTAAATCCTTGGTATGTAAAATACCAACAACCTCATCTTGCGACTCGGTATATACCGGAATTCGCGAAAATCCTGAATCTAAAATGACCCGTTTTACCTCATGTATATTCCATGACCGATTGAGAAAAACAATGTCTGTTCTCGA
>JBJTWB010000008.1:0-8887 GCA_046081505.1 Bacteroidota bacterium
GCGGGTTTTGTGGTGAAGGAATAAACCATACTTCGTCAACCCCATATTTAATACCGGCTTCAGCCATTTGTAAATGTCCTAGGTGTATGGGATTGAATGACCCGAAAAGCAGGGCTATTTTCATTTTTTAATAAAATCAGAAACAAGAATTTCAGCTTCTTTTTTTGCGATTTCCAAATCAATATTTACAAGAATTGTATCGAATTGATTTGCAAAGGCCATCTCTTTTTCCGCCTTTGCGACGCGTTGTTGAATTTTTTCTTCAGATTCGGTTGACCGAGCCACAAGACGTTGATGCAATGCGTCGACACTGGGAGGTTGAACAAATACGCACAATGCAGAATCTTGAAAAATCGATTTCAATCGCAATCCGCCAACCACATCAACATCGAAAATAACTGTTTTTCCGCTTATCCAAATGCGCTCAACTTCTGAAATGAGTGTGCCGTACTTTGTACCTGCGTATACTTCTTCCCACTCCAAAAAAGCTCCCAATTGAATTTTCTCTTCAAATTCCTTGTCAGTTAGAAAATAGTAATCTTTTCCATCTACTTCCCCCCCGCGTATGGGCCTCGATGTTGCAGAAATGCTAAAAGACAATGCAAGTGATTCTATCCCCAACAAATGCCGAACAAGTGTGGTCTTGCCTGCTCCGCTTGGCGCGGAAAATATAATGGCCTTGCCTTGACTAGAGAACATTGTTTATTTGTTCTTTTATTTTTTCCAATTCATCTTTCATTTCAACAACCATACGTTGCATGGTTGCATCATTTGCTTTTGATCCAATGGTATTGATTTCCCTTCCAATTTCTTGAGAAATAAATCCAAGTTTTCTTCCTTGAGCTGCCCCGTTAAGTTCTTCTGTAAACATTTCACAATTCGATTGCAGACGTTGTAACTCTTCTGAAACATCAAGCTTTTCCAGGTAATATATGAGTTCTTGTTCGAATCTATTTTCATCGAGTTTTTCCTTCCCAATCCACTCGTCTATTTGCGCTCTCAATTTTTCTCGAGTTTTTTCTTTTCGTTCTTCCATGGGCGCAATAAGCGAAGATCGGAGGCTCATGATGTTCGCAATACGCATATCAAATTCTGTTTTCAGCTTTGCGCCTTCCAACTGTCTATATGCTTCGAACGCGAAGTATGCCTTATGAATGAGGTCTAGTAACGCGGTCCACTCGTGCTCATTTGGTTCGGGTTGTTCAACTTTTGTGACATCTGGCATCCGCATAAGTGTAGCTAAAATGTCTGAGTGTCCTAGGTTTTTGTCTGAAGTCCAACTTACAAGTTCATTGTAATACTGATCGAGAAGTTCTGTATTCAACTGCATCCTTCTTTCTCCACCAATGTTTTCGATGTACAAAGAAATCTCAGCTTTGCCTCGTTGTATGCGTTCACCGAATGAAGTACGTATGGTTAATTCGTGTTCTCGATAGAGATTTGGAACGCGAACATTTAAGTCCAAACCTTTACTGTTGAGTGATCGAACTTCTGCAGAGAATTTTTTCGATTCCATTTGCAGTTCGGCTTTTCCATAGCCGGTCATTGATCTGAGCATGCGTGCAATTTTGCGCTCAAAGATACACATTTGAACATGAGGCTATTTGAATTGTTCTTTCTTTGCAAACTGATTATGAAAAAAACAGCTGTCCTCTTAGTGAATTTAGGTTCCCCCGATGCTCCAACTCCGGGTGCCGTATATCGGTATTTAACCGAATTTTTAAACGACCCGAGAGTCATTGATATCAATGCCATTGGTAGAGCAATTCTGGTGAATGGAATTATTGTTCCATTCCGTCATCGAAAAAGTGCGAAAGTGTATCAAGAACTGTGGACAGAAAACGGTTCGCCTTTGATTCACTACGGAAAAAGAAACAAAGAGCAATTGCAAGCACGTTATGATGAGAATGAAACGAAAGTGTTTTTGGCCATGAGATATCAGGTTCCAAGCTTAGATAAAGTGCTTGCTGATATTGAAGAATGGGCACCTGAACAGCTCATAGTTGTTCCCATGTTCCCGCAATATGCCTCTGCAACAACGGGCAGCGTGCATGATAAAGTAATGGCGTTGGTCTCGAAATGGTGGACCATTCCCGAATTGAAATTTGTCTCGCAATATTATGATAACCCCAAGTACATTCAAGGTTATGTGAACAATGCTCAGCAATTTAATTTGAATGAATATGATCATATTTTGTTCAGTTTTCATGGTCTTCCAGAACGTCAATTAGATAAAATTTACAAGGACAATAAGTGTAGAAATCACAGTTGTGAATCTGAAATAAACGATGAGAATTTTCTTTGTTATAAGGCAACCTGTTTCGCTACTACACGCTTAATTGCTCAGGGATTGGGAATCAATGAATCACAGTATACAGTTTGTTTTCAAAGCAGATTGGGTAAAGGTTGGATAGAGCCATTTTCAGATCAGGTTATTCGAGAACAAGCTCAGAAGGGCGCGAAAAAATTATTGGTGTTTTCACCGGCGTTTGTGGCTGATTGCCTAGAGACCACCATTGAAATTGGTGAAGAGTATCAGGAATTGTTTGAAGAATTGGGTGGAGAAAAAATACAATTGGTTCCCAGTTTGAACGATTCAGAAATTTGGATTGATGCGCTAGAAGAAATTGTCAATTTTAGGCTGTAAAGCAACTAATTAGCTTCATTGATCGTCTTCATTCAAACCTTAATCATATGCGCATTTTTATTTTATCGCTATTTTCCCTTTTGTCTGTTCAAATCTTTGGTCAAGGATTTCAAATTACGGGTCTTCAGCCACAAAATTCCTCAATTGTAGATTACTATTGTGACTCTACCATATCCATGTCATTTGCTGCGATAAATCCGCAAACGGCTTCAACCGGTGCTGAGATTGACCATGTAATACAAGGTTCGAATTTCACAGGATTTCAATTTGCAATAGCCGTTGATTGGGGCGATGGAACCACCTCGAATCATAATGGAGGTACAAGTTCTGTGGGTACCGTGATAACTGTATCGCCTGCTGTAAGTCATCATTACCTGACTCCTGGAACATATTCAATTGTTACAACAATTTACAATCCTCAAAATCAAACCACCGCCACAAATACAGTGGCTGTGACTATTGGAGGGTGCTCTATTCAATTGTATGGTATAGCAAGTCTAGATTGTGATGGTGACGGAAATTATGAGGGCTCTATCAACACTGCTATCCCAATTTGGGTAACAAATGATTTTACCGGCGTGAGTGTCTCAGGATTTTTATCGAACAATGGTCAGCTTGCCACGTTATATGGTGTTCCAAGCGGTAATACAACTGTTACCATAGACCCCAACTGGTTAGCTCAGAATGGTTATGTGGTCACAGGCGGGTACAATCAGTTTTGGTCAAACGGTTATGGAGCCTATACCATCACATTCACTTTGGCATGTTCAGGAAGCCCTTGTTGGACCAGCATAGTACAATCCGCAGGTCCGAATGGCATGTACATCTATTCTGCTACAACGAGTAATATTTCAATCTATAGTTGGGTTGTAACACCATACAATGCCAACGGTGCTCCTATTGGAAGCGGAATTTACTCGACTCAAGCGAATGCATATTTAACTTCAACATTTGGTGCAAGCTACGTTGTAGCCTGCTTGAATGCGGAATTTGCAAACGGATGTACTTACAGTGTTTGTGATACTTTCCAAGTTTCAAGTGGATATTTGTGTCAAGGTGGTTACCTGTTTTGCGATTCAAATTCAAATGGCACATATGAAAGTGGCGAGTTGGTGTTGAGTAACGTGCCTTTAACTATTTCCAATGCCGACAATGGAGGGATAATTTCAACAACTACAAATACCAATGGATATTATTTTGTTGAATTAATGGGAGTTTCAGGTGATTCAATTGTTATTTCAATTAACCCGAACTACCTGGCGAACATGGGGTATACTTCCACATCACCTTTCTATGTTACACTGGGTTATGATTGTCAGTCACAACCAACAGCTCCTTTATTCAATATTCCGTTGCAGTGTGGAAATGCAAATCCATTCCCGTACTTGTGCTACAGCGGATTTGTATTCTGCGATATGAATGGAAATGGAATTATGAATCCAGGTGAAATGCCTTTAGCAAGCGCTCCTATTCATTTAGGTTGGACCAACAATCAAACTGCTATCACAGTATATTCCGATTCATCGGGATATTTCTCATACTGTGGTTCCATATACGGTGTTACCAGCGTTGCATTGGCACAAGTGGATCAAAATTGGTTATCCAACAACAACTACACGCTACCTGGTAATAATTTCTATACTATTTCGGGAAGCTGGAGTGGTATTACTCAACCTCTTAATATTGCAGTGAACTGTGGAGGCTCTGTTACCCTGTGCTCAGACCTTTGGACCACCATTACCCCATGGAGTGGCTATTATCAAAATCAAACAGCAATTATTCGCTTGAATTGGGGAAATTATGGACCCGGAGCTACAGATTATGTCTTAACAATGACATGGCCTTCTGATGTAAGCTTGGTGACATCGTCTATACAGAATTCGAATTATGTCATTAGCGGAAATACAATTACTTGGACCATCTCTTCGAACCAAACTTGGTTTACAACCACAGATTATCTTTATTTTACTATTCCAAGTGGGTTAGTTAACGGTGCACAGCATATTTTCTCTTCAACCATTACAGCAACAGAAACGGAAGATTGCTACACAAACAACAATAGCGGTGGGTTGTTGCAGATTTTAGGTAATAGCTATGATCCGAACGATAAATCGGTGTATAAAGAAACGTTCCATGAAACATATGGAAACCAATACGCCTCTGAAATCATTGATGTGTGGCAAGATGATGCTTTGCAATACACCATTCGTTTCCAAAATACAGGAACTGCCCCTGCTCAGAACATTTATATATTGGATACTTTAGATGCAGAATTGGATTGGTCAACGTTTGAACTTTTACAAACGACACATGACATGCAAATTGTTCATCTTGGTAACGGCGTATTACGCTTTGAATTCAACAACATTTGGTTACCTGATAGCAGTGTAAGTCAGGAGTTGAGCCAGGGTCACCTCATCTTCCGTATCCGCGAAAATGCAGGTAACCCAGTATACAGTGAAATTACCAATACGGCCTATATCTATTTTGATTGGAATGAAGCCATTATTACAAATACTACCTACAATATCAATGATTGGTTAGAATTAGTTGGAAATGAATCGAAAGAATCGATTTCCATTTATCCCAACCCCACTCAAGACCAGGTGAATATTGAATTCCAGGGATATTTTACTTACACCATTACAGATTTAATTGGAAACCAAGTGGCTCAATCTTCAGCCATGAATAAGGCCAGTCTGGATTTAAGAGTGTTAACATCTGGGACCTACTTCATTCAAATAAAAAATGATGCAGGTATTTATTCAGGCAAAATAATTAAAGAGTAAGGGAATTCCCTTACTCTTTATTTTCTCCTATTCTCCAACGAAGACCAACGTAGTAATTGGCTCCGAACATGGGCCCGTACACCTGAGATGCATCGAAGTATTGAGATTCAACATTCTCAAAGAGATAGATTGGATGGTGTGCCATGTATCCGGTTAAGTTCTCACCTCCAACGTATATTTCCAAGTTCGATTGAATGAAAAATGCAATTTGCGTATTTAAGGTCCAATAAGAAGGACTATACTCAACTTCTTGCATACCTGCTGTGTGATGTAAAATGGCTAACCGTTGCTGTCCCAACCATCTTGCTGTAAAATCGAAATTTAGTTTTCTTCCTTTGGCATTTTCTTTCGTTGAATAGGAGGCATTCATAAAGAATCTATTTTGTGCAACCAAAGGACGTTCTTTAAGCGTTCCTCTATATGTGGTTTTTGTATCTAACCAGCGGTAAGCAAAACGAAATTCGGTTCTTTTCAAAGGACTGAAAGTTAGATCTGTTTGAATAGCTTTGGTAAAGCTCTTTCCATCTAAATTATAGAGAAAAAACTCACCTCTAGTCTCATAATCGGCTACGATTTGATTTTTGAAATTGGAATAGAATGCGTCAACAGACCATGTTGCATTTCTATGGAACCACCTCATATTGTTTACAAAAGCTAACCCAAAAGTATTGGCCTCCTCTATGTTCAATGCGAATGGATAGCTAATTGCTAAGTTGGTTACATTCCACACCCTATTTCCGGCAAGTGCACTGAGATTATCCATAATAATCTGCGGAGAGCGGTATGCTTTGCCAGCAGATAACTTAACATTCATGTTTTCTGTAATACTGAATCTCAAATGCCCTCGTGGGGTAAGTAAATTTCCATAGATGTTGTTTTTATCTGCACGCAGACCAAGAATAATTTGGAGACGTTCTTTGATTATAGAATTCAATTCGGTAAAAACACCGAATGATTGTTCGGTTCTATTTGCATATAGGATTGTAGTTCCGCCAATGTTTTGAAGACTTTCTTCATAATCATCTATTTGTCCTGAAACACCTGCTGTTATTGATGTCTCTTCAATGATTTCATGACTAAAAAGTAAATTGATTCGAGCGTAATTTTGATTACCTAAATAATCTCTGTAACCAAACTGACTAGAAACATCTGTTTTACCAAGCGCAATTTGACTACCAAGACTTGTATGTCCATGCTCATCGAATACAAAACCGGTTTTTCCAGTGAATTCCATATGTTCTGAGAGGGTACCCGAGGTCCAAAGAAATCCGGCAGGAACATTTTCTTGAAAAGATTTTGCTTGTCCACTCTTCGAAGAATAACTTCCAATGGAAACTGCATATTCTCCATTCAAGCCTTTCTCGCCTGAATATTGGAGCGCAACACGTGCAAGACCATTCCGAAATAAGGGGTTGTCTATAAATCCGTCTGTATTGGTATCAAATACGTGTTGAGCTTGCGCCACATGCGTTTGAACCTGCATGGTAGTGTGTTCGTTTATTGCATTATTCCAAAGCACGTTAGACTCCAATCTGCTTGCGCTACTGGCGTATGTGTTCACAAATAACTTTTCTTTCATAGTGGCACCTTTGTGGCTCACGTTGATTTGTCCTGAAACGCCTTCATATCCATGCATTACAGCTCCTGTTCCTTTTGCAATAGCAATGGAATTAATCCAAGGTCCCGGCAAATAGCTTAATCCGTATACACTAGAAAGCCCCCATACGGCTGGCATGTTATCAAAGAGTATTTGCGTGAATTTTCCATCGAGCCCCATCATTTTAATTTGTCGAGTTCCCGTAATTCCATCTGTGAATGAGGCATCAACTGAACCGTTGGTTTCAAAACTTTCAGATAGGCTACAACACGCTGCTTTACACAATTCTTTTTCGTTTAAGATTTGAAAGGTTTGAGGATCTAGACCGCTAATGTGTGTTCCACCATCATGATCATGAATCTCAACCGTGCCCAGAGTGTTACCTGTATTTAATTTGAAAAGTAAGTTTAACTCTTGCTTGATCGAATTCGACTCCACGAATATCGAGTCTTTGAAATATCCAGTTGCGGTGCAAATTAGCCAATTGCTTCTAGTCGGAATTCCAAGTGAAAAATAACCATCTGCATCTGAAGTAGTGCCCAATTGCGAATTTGAGAAATAGATGACAGCAATGAGCGGTTCATTGTCACTGTTGGTAACCTTGCCTGTAATTTGTCCAAAGCATAAATAGCTTGTCAGGACAATGGAAATTGTCAGTACGAAGTTTTTCATGATGTTTGGATTATTTGTGGACAGGTAAAGTTCTGTATTTGCAACAACCATGAACGCGATTATACTGTTCATCCGTTGCAACACCTGCCTCTGTATCATAACCTGCCTCATGAATCAAATCATGAATTTGTTTCAGGCTAATGATATGGGGTCTATAGGTAATGGTGAGTCGATGTGAACTTAAATCATAGTCAAGGGCGAAAACACCTTTCACATCAACAGCATTTTCAATGGTTTTTTCGCACATGCCACAGGCTCCTGCTACCCAGAATGAAGTGGTCTCTCTTGTACTTTTTTGTGCTTGAGAACTGAGTGCGATGATTGAGAATAATAGGAAGATTAATTTTTTCATTTTGTTGTTTTTAAAGATTGAATAATTGCTTTTTTGAATTAACTCAATAGCAAGACATCAATTTTTCTGCAACAAAATATGTCGTATATATCCCGTTTAGGGGGCGGATCTTCCTTAGAATTTGAAAAGTTGGGAGTTAGCGAATTTTGACTTTGAATTGTAATGGTGTGCAAACAAGGTAAATTGAATTCAGTTTGTGCATGAAATTCAATGAAATCAAGGCTATTGGTGTGTTGATCAGTGTGCTGCAGCTGAATTTGTACATCGGTACTGCAGTGCTTTTTGTGACAGCAATTTGCATGTTCTGAATGCTGGTTGGAATGGCTTTCAAATTCAAAAAAATGAACTTCTTGTAAATGGCCGCAACAAAAATGCAGTTTCGCCTCTACTCCAAAAGAGCAAAGGGTATAAAAACTCAGAAGAAAATAAAGACTGAATTTTCGCATACTCAAATGTAAGAAAACTCACCTTAGTCCTCATGCGAAGTTGTACATTTGTTGACGAAATTTATAAATATTGAACAAATGGAAATGCAAGATGTACTTGTAAAATTGGGTATCAGAGAAGAGAATTTAGGAACAAGCACGGGAGGAGAGTTTTTCGCAGCTGGCGAACTTCTTTCATCATACACTCCGGTGAACGGAAGTGAAATTGCGAAAGTTCGCACAACTACAAGAGAAGATTACGAGCGAGTTATTTCAACTACTCAAGAGGCATATAAAACATGGAGACTCATACCAGCACCTAAACGAGGTGAAATTGTACGTCAGTTTGGAAATCGTCTCCGAGATTACAAAAACGAATTGGGAATGCTTGTTTCGTATGAGATG
>JBJTWB010000009.1:0-2278 GCA_046081505.1 Bacteroidota bacterium
CTGCATGTTTTATAATTTCCTCCTCATGCTCAACCACAATAACCGTGTTGCCTTGGTCACGCAATGCTTGCAAGACATGTATCAGTCGTTCAGTATCTCTGGGATGCAATCCAATACTTGGCTCATCTAAGATGTACATTGATCCAACCAACGCACTCCCAATGCTTGTGGCTAGATGTATCCGTTGTGATTCGCCGCCACTTAATGAATTTGATAATCGATTCAAGGTTAAATATTCCAATCCCACATTGCACAAGAATTGCAAGCGAGAGGTTATCTCAACTAAAATTCGTTTTGCTACTGCTTGTTCATGAACATCAAGTTCAACATGTTCAAAAAAGTGCAAGCATTGATCTAAAGGCAAAAGCAATAATTCAGAAATGCTCTTACCATATATTTTAACGTAGTTGGCCTCTTTGCGCAATCGAGTTCCATAGCAATCTGTACAGGCTGTTCTTCCGCGGTAACGACTAAGCATAACTCGGTATTGAATTTTGTATGTCTCGCCTTCTAGGTATTTGAAAAAAGCATGAATGCCGTGAAAGTGTGAAGTGCCATTCCACAATGTTTTTTTCTGTGAATCATTCAATTGATTGTAGGGAGTATGAATGGGTAAATTTGCAGCCTTGGCACCGCGAATAACATCGTCTTTCCATTCACTCATTTTTTCGCCTTTCCAACATGCAACGCAATCCTGATAAATGGAAAGATTTTGATTGGGTATGACCAAATTTGGATCTATGCCAATGATACTTCCAAAGCCCTCACACGTTTTGCAAGCACCAACCGGATTATTAAAAGAAAATAAATGCAACGAAGGCTCGTCGAATTGAATGCCGTTTTCTTCGAAAAAAGAAGAGTATAGTTTAATCACATCTCCCTCTGATTCATACACTGCGCATCTTCCTTCGCCCTGTGCAAAGGCCAAATCAATACTATCTGTTAACCTTGAAAGTTCCATTTCATCATTGCGAATCATGCGGTCTATCAGCAAGTAATATGTGTTGTTTTTATGATAGGTGCATCCATCAATTTCTAACCACTCTCCATTCGAAAAGAAACGCGTAAATCCTTGTTGTATGAAGCTCTCTTGTTTCAATACAAAATCATTGTCTGACTTGAATGCTAACGGACTGAGCACTGCAAAACGAGAATCTTCAGGTAGGTGCTGAATCACGTCTACAACGTCTGAAGTTTTATAGCGAATAACTTCTTGGTTGGTGTAAGGCGAAATGGTTCTTCCTACACGAGCGTATAAAAGCTTGATATAATCATAAATCTCAGTGCTTGTACCTACAGTACTTCTGGAACTTCTTCCGATTACTTTTTGTTCAATGGCAATAGCGGGGCTTATTCCTGTTATACTATCTACATCAGGCTTATCAAACTTTCCAAGAAATTGCCTTGCATAAGAAGATAAACTTTCCACATATCTGCGTTGCCCTTCAGCGTATAGCGTATGAAAGGCCAATGAGCTTTTCCCAGAACCACTGAGCCCAGTGAGCACCACCAACTTGTTGCGTGGTATTTTCACATCAATGTTTTTTAAATTGTGAACGCGCGCCCCTTTAATTTCAATGTCTTTTTTCACTTGTGGAATGTATTCTGTGTGCGAAGTTAAAACCGACGACCTCGAAGAAAGTTTTTATTTTTTTTATTTCAGATTGTGATTTTTCAAAAAAATGTTTTATATTCGATTTCAGTTAATAACAAGAACGCAAAAAGCCTATAGAAAAAACGATTACTTTTTTTAGTTACAATTAAGTTGAACCAATAAAAAAGGAGGTCGTTATGCGTTATTCTGAATTAACAGAGCGTCAATTAGTAGCCAGCTACACAGACGGAAATCACAAAGCATTTGAAGAGTTGTTGAACCGCGTTCAATCCAAGGTGTTTGGGAAAATTCAAATGGTAGTTCGTGATTATGAACTCGCACAAGATTTATTTCAAGACACCATCTGTAAAGCCATTCAAGCATTGAATGATGGACAATACAATGAAGAAGGAAAGTTCGGTGCTTGGATGATGCGTATTGCACACAACTTATGCATTGACCATTTTAGAAATGCCAAAAAAATGCAATTCGTTCGTGGTAATGATGATTACAATCCACTTGATTATGTCTGCGATAAAGCGAAGAATGTAGAGCAGCTTGTAGCTAAGCGCGAGGTGTCAAAAGAGGTTCGTCAATTGATTGCATTGTTGCCCGCAGAGCAAAAGGAAATTGTAATGATGCGTATTGTATATGATATGAGCTTTAAAGAAATTGCCGATCAAC
>JBJTWB010000010.1:0-6464 GCA_046081505.1 Bacteroidota bacterium
CCGTTCAATTTTGCATGGCAGGCGCTTCATTCGACGGGAATGTATTTACATTCCCATATGTAACTTGGGTCAGAAAACTGTAAAATTCTTGTCTCCTCCAAAAAGCATTTCATTCACTAAAATTCAATTAACTTCACGCAAAATTTGTAGCCATGAAAAAAATATTTTCAATTTTGATACTTGGTATCATTCTTCATGCTGTAGCTAGCGCTCAGTCAACCGAGCCGATGCGCGTTATTAAATTGAATAATGGCAATGAATACATTGGCCGCATACTTTCAGATGATGGAAGAGAGATGCTTATTGAAACCAATAGTGTAGGAAAAATCTACGTCCAAAAATCGGAGATTAAATCCATCACAGCATATGATGAGGAAGACTTTACAGTTCTCAATTCAGAAAAGGTGAAATCTACCCCCTTCAGCACACGTTATACATTTACAACAAATGCTTTGCCCATTAAGAAAAAAGACAACTATTATATGTTGAATTTATGGGGTCCAGAATTTCACGTGGCCGTTGCCAACAATTTCAACATTGGGGTCATGTCGAGTTGGATTGGAAGCCCGCTTGCAGTGGCCGCGAAATACTCTTTTCAAACAAAGAATCCGAAATTGAATTTCTCTGTTGGAGAAATCGCAGGAAGTCTGGGGTATTTTGATTTGAGTGCATATCTTTCCCTCTCTTTTGCTAATGTTACAATTGGAGACCGCGATAAAAACATAACATTCGCGGGTGGATATGGCATTTTTGATTTCAATCAAATGAAAGACCTATCTGGAAACTACGTTTCTGTGTTTAATCCTACAGGAAACAATTACTATGTAGAGACTAATACAAACACCGTTTATGAGAGCATTCCCAATACGAAAAGAAAGGCCACAAAAGGTCTTATTGGCTCTGTTGGTGCCCACATTCGAATCAGTGAAAAAGCGTCTTTTGTTTTTGACTCTATGTTCGGGATGATGAACATTGACAATACAGAAACAAACTATGTATATACATACGACCCAATTACAAATACATCTACCGATTACGTAAATGTGAAAGAAAAAAATAAACAATCTCCCTTCTTCGTTTTCATGCCTGGCTTGCGTTTAGAGCAAGGAGAAGGAAAAGCGGTGCAGTTTTGTGTTGCAGGCGCTAACGTAGACGGAGGCACATACCCCATTCCTTACGTGACCTGGTTTAGAAAATTATAATTGTACTTCGGAGATTTGATTGGATAGTACCTCATCTGCTTTTCTTCTTACTTTAATGTAATTCGGAGTGAAGCCTGAGATGTTGTTTTCTTCGTCGATGTTCTCCCACAAAACAGGCATGTACATGCCTTTAAAACGCGAGTCGAAAGCCTCGCGTTTTTTTGCGCTTAATAAGCGCAACGTTTTGTTTCTTTCATTCCGCACTTCCATAGGTACCACCTGATCTTTTCGAACAGCAGTCGTATTTGCCCGCTCACTGTATGTGAAAACATGCAAATAAGTAAAATCAATTTCCTTCAAAAATTCAACGGTCTCCATAAACAAGTCATCTGTCTCGCCTGGAAACCCAACAATCACATCAATTCCAATTGCGGCATGAGGCATGACCTCACGAATCTTATTCATGCGAGCCCGATACAAATCTGTTCTATACCTTCTGCGCATTTCCTTTAACACGGTGTCACTTCCACTTTGTAATGGGACATGGAAATGAGGCATAAAACGCTTCGATTTCGCAACAAATGAAATGATTTCATCTGTCAACAAATTGGGTTCAATACTGGAAATACGATATCGAAACACGCCTTCCAACTCATCTAATTTTTGAATCAATTCATAAAAACTCTCTCCGTGCGCTGTGCCGAAATCTCCAATATTTACTCCCGTTAAAACAATTTCTTTCGCACCTGCATCTATTGCCTTTTGTGCTTCCAGCAGGGTATCTGTTATGTTCGCACTTCTACTCCTACCCCTTGCCAATGGAATGGTGCAAAAGGAACAAAAGTAATTGCACCCGTCTTGCACTTTAAGAAATGTTCGCGTTCGATCACCTGAAGAAAAAGATGGTATAAACTCTTTAACATCTTTAATCTCTCCTGCCGATACGGTCACTTCCTCCGATTCTGACTCTCGAATAAACTTTAAAAGATTGAATTTCTCATTGGCACCCAAGACCACATTGACCCCTTCAATGGAAGCTATTTCTTCTGGCTTCAACTGCGCATAGCACCCAATGACTGCAATAAATACATTCGGATTTGCGCGCTTGGCCTTTCGCACCACATACCTACACTTCTGATCTGCCTCATCCGTTACACTACAGGTATTTAACACCAAAACATCCGGTCCGTCTTCCAACTCTACTCTTCCATATCCATTGGAAATAAAATCTTTGGCCAATGTGCTCGACTCGGAAAAGTTCAACTTGCAACCCAACGTATGAAAAGAAAACGTAGAAAAATCTCTCATGACTTACTCTCCTTTTTCTTCATGGTTCGGATGCGCAATTCCATAACACCTCCCAAAATATCTGTTGGCATATTATGCGTTATGGTATAGGTATATTTCCCATGCCTGAGATACTGCTTGTTCGAATCCAATACCCGCTCAACATCTACCAAATCGCCACTTGCATCACCCAAAAGACCACCGTCTTTGTCTTTTAACTCAATGGTTACGTCTCTGGGTATGGTTACACCTGTTGGCTGCGTTTCTACAATGTGCAATTGAATTTTTTCAAAGCCCATTAAAGGCAATGCATAACGCACATCCAATATCAATTCGCATGGCTCCGAATTTTCAGTTACTTCTAAAACCAAGACCTTACTCTCCCCTCTTTTCCAAACATAGGGTTCATCAAAAGAAAATGACACGCTGTTAATTGGTGTTTGCTGACAAGACCAACTTAATAGAAGTATAAAAAAATAAAAAACACCTCGCACTTTCATGATGCAAATTTACAACATGAAATGAATTGCGAGTCCAGCATAATAATTTCTAAAAGGCATGGGATTGAAATATCTACCACCAAACCCATTCACTTGATAAAACGAGGTGTAAACTGTATTGGTTAAATTATTTGAACCGAGGTGAATTCCAATGGACCCCATTAGTCTTCTATGAACGATTTCACCGAGTCCCTCTGACTCATTGGTCTTTCGATATACCGGCAAATTCAAAAACCAATCGAGATTAACCACATTCCTTGCGGCTGCCCACTGCGTATTCTGATTGTTTAATGGTGTTTTATCTGACCATTGATGAACCAATTGAAAACCTGTTTTTGCCGCATATCTGTCAAAAATCCAATCAACAGACAAACCGTTATTGAGCTGACTCAGCGGCACTCCGGGCAGTCTATTTCCTTGTGCTGCTGTGGCATATTCAAATGCCATCCATGTTCCATTGGTCCATACATTCAGCCCCAAGTGTTCCGTGTGATAAGCGTAATTCGCCTGCCACTCAACCCCCCGCTGATTCAACCCATTGGAGTTGACAAAACTTCTCGGTAATCCATCAATTACTGTATCTGCTACAGCAATTGCATTGGAGACAACTTGCGAATACACAGCAGTGGTGAATTGAAAATCTTGCCAACTTCCTTTCAAACCAATTTCTGCATTGTTGCTGTACTCGCTTGAGAGTGCGTTGAAGGAGTTGGTATTGTAATCGAATTGTTCAAAAAGACTGGGTGCACTATTGCCTTTGGTCCAATTCCCTGTTGCAAAAAAATGTTTGTTCAATTGATGTGCTGCACCGATGCGGGGATAAATTTTCAATTCGTAATTAGTCCTTGAATCAAGATCTTGAAAAGGCGGATCGGCAATAAAATCCGTACCGCTTAAAACTGTTGGTGTCGCATTTGTTCCTATTGCTCCATGAATAAACCATTGGTCCTTTTTCATCAATGACAATTGATTAAAAACGTTCCAATTCAGAGCATAACTCTCAAACATAAATTTCGTTTCTCCAGAAACTCCATTGCTCAGCGAATTTTCGTAGAAGTCTAGATACTCAAATTGCGACTCAGCTCCAATTTGATTTTGTAATGAAATTCCATTTCCAAGATCAAAAATGAGAGCATGAATAAATCGCATTCCCCCACCATAGGACATTTCATTCTTATCTCCCGAATTGTTCGCATTCGTTCCGTAGGCATTCCGTTTGTCGGAACTGTATGCATTGGCTGAAAACTGAATGGATTGGTTTTTCCATTTTTTATTCAGTGTGTAACCGAACATATCTCTCCACTTGTAAACAGAAGTATTATTTTCAACGGCAAAAGGAGCGGCCTGTGTTGGATTGGCATTTACTTGTGATTCAGTGAGTGCCCCAGGCAATCCCCAACCTCCTCTGTAATGCAGAAAAATAAACTTATGATTCGCTTTGCCCCTCCAATTCAAATATCCGAAAATATTCTCTCTGTAATTCCATTCCTGCTGTCGGTATCCCCCGGTTGTCTGCGAATTCACCGAAAATCCATAACTCAATTTTTCATACGAACCTTGCGCGTTTAAGTATCCTTTTCGATAACCAAAATCTCCAACATCTCCACCCGATGTGACTTGAATGTAATTTCTAGAAATAGCAGGTAATGCAAGTTGAATGACTCCACCGTGTCCACTTCCAAATTGAGGGCCCGCAGGTCCTTTTGTCACCTCCATTTGGCTTAAAAAAGACAAATCAAGCATCTCTATTGGAGATTGCCCATCGGGATTTGTTAATGTAATTCCATCGAGATACATTTTAACATTTCGCACAGCAAAGGGAGATCGAATAAAGGATCCCCGGATGCTTATTCGGGAACTTCCTCCATAACCTCGAGTGTCATATTGCACACCCGCTATGGAGTTAAATGCAGGTTGCAACGAGGCACCGTCGAAAGAGAAGCGCCCTTCGTTTCCAAGTATTACTTTAGAAGTAGACGTGGTTTGCAATTCAGAGCGAACATTTTCATTTTGACCGATTTGAATGGCCTTAAGTGTATAAAATCCAGCTGGATAAACATACCAATTTTTCCAATTTACATTTGTTGAATCAGCTGTAGGAACACAATTCGGACAATACATGAAATAACCTAAATCAGAAAATTTCAGTCCCAAACCGTCACCTACTAACTGAAAATAACCGGCTTCATTCGTTACCGCCGTATTGCCTTTGAAGTCACTTACCTCAAGCCCTACAATTGGCTTCTGAGTAATGGCATCAATTAGATAATATTCCCATTTGATTTGGGAATTAGCAATCAAAGAAATACACAAAAAAGAACAGCAAAGCATGAGCTTTGCTGTTCTCGAAAAGATTGAATTCATTTTATTGAACAATAAACGTTTTTGAGGTTGTTCCTACCGTTGCGTTACTCACAATAAAATATGAGCCTGCTTCCCAATTTTGCACATCCATTGTCATTGAGGATGAAGTAATATTTCCTTCTTGAACTAAACTTCCTGTGAAAGAAAAAATCTGAAATGTACCTCCCAATTGATTCGCGCTGAATTTCACATTCAATGCGTTCGCTGTTGGATTAGGATACACCATTACATTTTCTGAGGTTTCAATAGATTCTACACCCACCCATGCTTCATTTTTAAATTTCTTAATGATGTTTGGACCACTTCCAGGATATTGAGCTCCATTCAAGGCTACATACAATGATCCATCGTGAGGATTCACACACAAATCTCGCAGACGTTTGTTGAAACTTTGAAAGAACGCATCTGAATTCGTACTTGAACCACTCACATCAGAAGTGGTTGCTGTTAATCCATCTGCACTTAAGTGAATAACAGTCATACGCTCGTAACTCGAGTTCAATCCACCCAATACCGCCATTAAAATGCAGTTATTCCATTCAGGAATTGCAGGATGATTGTAATACTCCAATCCATTTACTGCCCTACAAGGCGACCACTCCAATAAAGGCTCTTTCACATTATTGGCGTTACAGTAATTGATTTCAGCCGTTGTATTACAAGCCCCTTCTACGGTCGGCCATCCGTAATTTCTTCCGGGCTCAATGATGTTAAATTCATCACTGTTATTTTGACCGTGTTCCGATTCATAAATGATCCCATTTGGACCAACGCACAGACCTTGTCCGTTTCTATGTCCAAAAGACCATACATAGCTTGCAGGGTCTGGATTGTCAGAAGGAATGGATCCATCTAAATTCACTCTCAATGTTTTTCCATTCAATGACGTGATATTTTGTGAACTCACTCCCTGGTCTCCCTTGTCTCCAGTAGTCATCAAAATTTTATTGTCGGGAGTAATAATGATTCGTGAACCGTTGTGAATTGAATTTCCACCGATTGCGTCAATCAATGTTGTTTCATTTACCAGTGCCGTTCCATTCCACTCAAAAGAAACCAATCTCTCTTTGATTGAATTTCCTTGGTTGTAATTGTAAACGATATATACAAGAGGTGTGGTTGGGAAATCTGGATGCATACACATGCCCAACATTCCTGGTTCACTTCCACC
>JBJTWB010000011.1:0-2133 GCA_046081505.1 Bacteroidota bacterium
CTAACATAATAATCTCCGGGTAAATCTAGAGCCAAGATTTCGGCTCGTAATCTATTCTTGGCAGGGTAGGGAAGTATATATGCAGTGGGAAGTTCAAACGGAGAAACATTCATGATTTGTACCATGGATAATTTGTCATCAGCAGTTTCTTTTGGAATAATAAAGTAAGAGTCTTCCAAACCAGCACATGTAAACAATAAGGTATCTCCAGCAATCACTGGTAATGTGAAATATCCTTCTTTATTCGAGTATGTACCACGTTTGTCTCTGCTTCTATAAATACTTACAAATGAAGCGGGGTAAAGCGAATCACTAATGAGAACAACGCCTGTGACCTGAACCACCTTGGGCAAATTAACTTGAGACGATACCCTGAAAGTAAAACCTAACAGGGCAAGACAAAATAGAAAAACGGCCTTTTTTATCATCTCAACAAAGATAGGTTAACTTCATTCGTTCCGAATTATTGTTTCACTTCTGAACTTGACGTTTCTTTGCACCATGAGTCAACAAGTTGGAATACCGAAAGGTACACGTGATTTCTCTCCAGAGGTGATGAGAAGGCGGAATTACATTTTTGGAATTATAAGGGAAGCTTTTGAAAAATTCGGATTTCAACCCTTAGAAACTCCTTCCATGGAAAATCTTTCTACATTGACGGGTAAGTACGGCGATGAAGGAGATCAGTTGATTTTTAAAAATTTGAATAATGGCGATTTTTTAAAGGATGTTGCTTCAGAAAAACTTTCTGATTCGCGTAAACTGTCATTTGAAATTTGTGATCGAGCCTTGAGGTATGATTTAACAGTTCCCTTCGCTCGTTTTGTAGCTATGAATAGAAATGATTTGTCATTTCCTTTTAGACGGTATCAAATTCAACCCGTTTGGCGCGCCGATCGACCGCAAAAGGGTCGGTTTAGAGAATTTTATCAATGTGATGCTGATGTGGTTGGTACAGAAAGTTTGTGGTCTGAAATTGAGTTAATTCAGCTCTTTGATCAGGTACTTTCCAAATTAAATATTCCAAAATTTGAGATTAAAATAAACAACCGAAAGGTGTTGTTTGGCTTAGCTGAAGTAACTCAATGTACAAATCAGTTTACAGCATTGACCGTTGTGTTGGATAAGCTTGATAAAATTGGAATGGAGGCTGTTCAAAAAGAACTTGCTGAATTGGGAATATCAAGCGAAGTAACACGCATTTTAACGGATTTTGCAACATGTTCCGACACGGAATCGCAATTGCAATTTTTATCAAATGAACTGAAGGACTCAGAAACAGGAATGAAAGGTATTGAAGAACTCACATTTCTATTTGAAAATCTGAAAGGTCGAATTTCAAAGGCCATACTTTCATTTGATCTCACATTAGCAAGAGGATTAAACTATTATACCGGAGCAATTTTCGAAGTCAAAGCACTTGATGTTCAAATGGGAAGCATTTGTGGTGGTGGAAGATATGATAACCTCACTGGAGTCTTCGGTTTACCCAATGTTTCTGGTGTTGGAATTTCTTTCGGAGCAGATCGTATTTATGAAGTCATGAATGAGTTGAATCTATTTCCCTCAGGAATTGACAGAGGCGCACGCGTTGCAATTGTTCATTTCGGGGGTGAAACTCAATTTGCAGCCTTCAATCTATGTCATGAATTAAGATCAAATGAGATTCAGGCTGTCTTTTACCCGGAAGATGCAAAAATTAAAAAGCAAATGAAGTACGCCCATGACCTAGGGGCTGAATTTGTCATTGTTATTGGGGAAGACGAATTAGGGAAACAAGCTTGGCAGGTTAAAAACATGCAAACAGGTGAACAATTTGAATCTTCAACTCAAGGCATTATTCAATTGCTCACAGGCTCAATGTGAGTGAGAACGTCATACACTTGGGTATTGAAAGAACACCGTCTAAAGTTGTAGCCGTTGCTTCAATTTGTTGAATGACTTTGTCTGATTGGGCTCCACCGAATCCATCAGCAAATTTGATTAAAGACAACACAATGTTCACTGCAATGCCTTTTTGAACAACCTGTTGTGCGCGAATAGTCGGGGATGTGTTTGATTGCCACATGGAGCAAAGATATCTTTGTTTCATGCAAAAATCTCAATCCACATTAAAATCAGGAATTCTTTCAA
>JBJTWB010000012.1:0-3949 GCA_046081505.1 Bacteroidota bacterium
GTTCATAAAGAACGTCCGTTTTACGGCGATTTGGTAGAATACATGACTAGTGGTCCAATTGTAGCCGCCATTCTCGAAAAAGAAAACGCAGTTGAGGCGTTCCGCAATTTAATTGGAGCTACGGATCCTACAAAAGCAGAAGAAGGAACTATCCGTAAAATGTTTGCGAAAAGCATTGCAGCAAACGCTGTGCACGGTTCAGACAGCGATGAGAACGCTGCTATTGAAGGTGCATTCTTCTTCTCATCTCGCGAACAAGCATAATTGTTTACAAACTTTCAAAATCTTCGGGAGTTCGCTATGAAAAAAGCAACTCCCGATTTTATTTTTGTACAGACCTTTAAGAAAGACCCATGAATAAAATCAAAGTAGCCAATCCCATCGTTGAAATAGATGGAGATGAAATGACACGAATCATTTGGAAGTACATCAAAGACAAATTAATACTTCCCTATGTTGATCTTGATATCAAATATTTCGATCTTGGAATTGAAAACCGCGATGCAACAGAAGATCAAGTAACTATAGACGCAGCGCATGCTACCCTGCAATACAATGTCGCTGTTAAATGTGCAACCATTACTCCAGACGAAGGACGCGTAGAAGAATTTGGCTTGAAAAAAATGTGGAAAAGTCCGAACGGAACCATCCGCAATATTGTTGGTGGAACCGTTTTCAGAGAGCCAATCATTTGTAACAACATTCCAAGATTAGTTCCCGGTTGGACCAAACCCATTAACATTGGTCGTCATGCTTTCGGAGATCAATACCGCGCTACAGACACCGTTATTCAAGGAAAAGGGAAATTAACAATGACCTTCACTCCAGAAGATGGAAGTGAGCCTCAAACGTTTGAAGTATACAACTTCGATGGCAATGGTGTTGCATTGAGCATGTACAACACAGAAGAAAGTATCTACGGATTTGCGCGCAGTTGCTTTAATCAAGCCATTATGCGTAAATGGAATTTGTACTTCTCTTCTAAGAATACCATTCTAAAAAAATACGATGGAAGATTCAAAGATATTTTCGAAGAAGTATATCAGAATGAATTTAAAACAACCTTCGCGGAATTGGGTATCACCTATGAACACCGTCTCATTGACGACATGGTAGCCTACTGCTTGAAAAGTGATGGTGGTTTTGTTTGGGCTTGTAAAAACTACGACGGAGACGTACAATCTGATATTGTAGCACAAGGTTTTGGGTCTTTGGGACTCATGACTTCAGCCTTAATTACACCAGATGGAAAAACAATGGAAGCTGAGGCTGCTCACGGAACAGTAACAAGACACTATCGTCAACATCAGCAAGGTAAAAAAACCTCCACCAATCCAATAGCTTCCATCTTCGCATGGACCCAAGGTTTGGCTTTCAGAGGGAAACTGGATGAGAATTCAGATTTAATCAATTTCGCTCAAACGCTTGAAAAGGTCTGTGTTGATATGGTTGAAGCGGGAAAAATGACGAAAGATTTAGCCGTTTGTATTCACGGTTCTAAAACCTCAGAAGAACATTACTTAACTACAGAAGATTTCTTGGAAGTTATCAATCAGGAATTACAGCGCAGGTTAGCCTAACAGCTACCAACTGATCTCAATATGAAATCCGTCAATGCCTTGACGGATTTCTTTTTTTCCCTTCAATTGTCTTGTGAAAATATCAATGAGCATAGTTCCCGTGCCTGGAGTGACTGACCTCGTTATTCTTGTAGAATTCGACAATTGTAGCAGTTTATCACTTCCTTTTTCACCAATATAAAAACGTAAGAATGCGTTCTCATCAATGAATAAACCGTGCTTAAAGACATTCGTTAAGAGTTCAACAACAATCATTGCAAGTGGAAGCAATTCAGATTGGCTAACGAAAATATTTTCAATCTCAACTTGAATGTTCACATGACCAGGTGGTCTATAAAAGGCAAATACTTCATCTACAAGCGACCTAAAATATTCTTGAATATGAATAGAGGAAAATGAATTCGACTGATACATGATTTCGTGAATGCGCGCAATGAATCTGATGCGCAATTTTATATCAGACAATATTTCCTCTTTCGATTTTGAATTTGAAAAATTCGATTCAATCTCAAGCAAACTATTTATAAATGCCAAATTGTTCTTCACGCGGTGGTGAACTTCGCCCAACAGCATTTCAAGATCTCTGTTCTTCGATTCCAAATCATTTAAAAAAGACTTCAATTCGGCATTCTTTTTCTCCAACTTATCATAGATATCTAAAGCATCCATTTGTGTTGCCAAAAATGAATTCTGAGTGAAAACGTACTCAGCTATAGAATCATGAACCGGAAAATCATTTAGTGTTAAATCATAATCTTTTAGGTTTAATTGGCTATTCAATACCGGATTACATATAAAAAGTAAGTTATCATTCTCAAACAACTCAACACCTGCCTTGAATTTTTGTATTCCCTTTTTGTTCGACAAGAAAAACAATTTTCTCTGTCCCTTACCTGTCATCTCAGACATTTCCTCAACAGACTTGGAAAGCTCAAATAGCTCATCAATGAATTTCCCGTTCATAGAAAATTTCAAAGTCTTTTCCCACATCTGAGACGATTGAATGACGCACCCCTTGGCGTCTATAATGAAATAGAATGGACACGCCCTTTCGAGGGTATCGAAACCCGTTAATTCCATTCAATTAAAAATTTCTTGCCACCATCTTTTGTCTCATGCATGAATGTGAATGTGGTGGTCTTGTTAAATCGTTTTCCCAAACCGATCACTAATCCATGCAGCATGGGAATTAATCCCTCACGTTTCGATTTATAAATAAGTTCAATGCTCTGCTCAGTTTCGTTCTCACATTCAAATTGAGGCGGAACCAACTCAGGCATTAAATTATTCACTCTTCCATGAAGCATATCCAAATTTTTCAAGAAATCAGGCAGAGTAGATCCCGCCAAATTCAACATTTCACCGTATCCCTTTTCAGCCGTGAACAAAATCCAATATTCCCCAAATGCTTTTAAAACATCTTCAGCACTCGCATTCAAAACCTCACAAGCAGCGCCTACCAATTTGTAGGTCAAATCATCTGGATAAGGTTTCATATTCAAAAAACCCTCTGATTCAAAAGAGGCCTTTCGCTTAATTTCTTCCCATTTATCTTGGCCATGAAATTCAATGACCATCTCTTCAATTCCCTTATTAACTAATCCGTACATAACTATGGTTTAATAAATTCATTCGTATACACTTCATTCGAAAAATTAAAATCCCGATCGCACACACGCACTTTAAAGCGACATGTGTCATAATTACTCAAGAGATAATATGCAGGGTATAAAACAATACTCACCTTTCCTTTCTGCGTTTTATTCTGACCAGGCGGTTGTACCCAAGGTGCCCGATAATAAAATGGAATTGCATTTGGATTTAAACATGGATCTTCACTCATTGTAATCCAAACTCCGTTGTGCTTTTCTTGATAGTCTGCAAAAAAATTATACTGGTGCAAACAATCAGAAAATACTCCGCCTGTATCTGATTCGTTCAACCCAAAATTTCCATCACCATCAATAAAGTCAGCAAACAACATGGCACTGTCTCCTTGAATTACAATGCTCGCCCCTGAAAGGCTAGGTTCATTCGGATAAGTCTCAACCTCCAAACAAGAAGTCAAAGTGAAAATCACAAGGAAGAAGAGTAAGAAATAAATCTTTTGCATCTTTGCAAAAATAGTCGATTATTAGCAAGGAATGCATCAGTTGAACGAAATCAATAGTGAAAATTTCAATGACAAGGCCATTGCAATTTACAATTGGCAACGTGTTCATATTCCTGTCTATTATGAATACCTGAATCTCATACATCGCAATTTTACAGTAGATCATTGGACAAAAATTCCGTTTCTTCCCATTCAATTTTTTAAGTCGCACGTTATTTTACCCGAGACCAAAACCGCTGAAATAATTTTCAAAAGC
>JBJTWB010000013.1:0-17395 GCA_046081505.1 Bacteroidota bacterium
GGTAGAATTATTTAGAAACGAAGAACCCCCGTAAGGAGGTTCTTCAAACAAATATAAGAATAGTTTTTACAAAGTAATGTGTATACCAACACTATGAACCCCTGCGAAGGGATTAGTAACACGGTATGAGTAGTCTAAACCAATGATACTTCCGCTTTCACCTGCAGGTAAATTCAATGTTAGTCCGCCTGTTGGACCCACAAGTGCGCTCTTGGCATCGTAAGTTGTATTTGAGCCAATTTCTTTTTGGTAACCACCTCTAAGAATGAAGCGATTTCTTAGGCTGAACTCCAGTCCTGCTGCAATTAAATCTTTACTGAAGGAGTTGGAAGTAAACTGAGCGTTCGCGGTTAATTTCATTTCATTCTTCATTAAAAAATCATAAGCAAAACCTACATTAACCATTGAAGGCAGTTCATATTTTTCAGAACGTTGCTCAACAGTTAGTTTTTGTCCGTTTGCAGGAATAACTGCTGATACAGTTAATCCATCGCCTTTGTAGCGCATGGGCGGACCTACATTTCGAAGGGCAATGCCAAAGCGAACGTTGTCTTTTGGACCAGTTACATATCGAATACCAGCATCGAAAGCAACGCCTTGTGAACGCACATTATAAATGGCCTCAGAGATGAGTCGAACCGTTAATCCACCGTAGATTGAATTAGAGAAGCCTTTGGCGTAACTGATACCAATGTTGGAATAGTTAACCGTAAAAGAACCTATTCCACCTTCAGGTAAATCTGTGGTAGTGCGGGCAATATCTCCAAAGTTCATATTCACAACTGAAAGTCCGAATGCCCCAGACTTTCCTACTTTTTGTCCGAAAGCTACAGAATTCATTTGAATTCCTGTTCCCACAAAATACTGTGTATTGGTGAAAAGTAATTCCGTCTTATTGGTGAATGCAAGACCAGCAACGTTTAAGAATACACCTTCTACACCATTTACAGATGCCATTGATGCATTGCCTAAACCGGCAGAGCGTGCCCAAGGGTTAACAAGTAAATGGCTTGCGCCTGCTGAACCTGCGCGATCAGGGTTTCCTGCAATGGCACCCAATGTGCTGATAGCAGCTAAACAAAATGATATGATAGTTTTTTTCATTTTCTTAGACGAATTAGAAGTTGTTCAAATCAACAGGTCTCATTATACCGAACCATTTCAAGATCTTCTCACCGATTCCTGGAACCTCAACATGAATGATGTAAGTGCCAGATGCGATTGGAATGTTTCTTTCATTTTTTAAGTCCCAATCTACAGATGTAATCTTATCGGCCTTTTTGAACTGACGTATTTGTGTGCCATTGAGATCATAGATGGTCACAGTGCAGATGTCTGGAAGATTCGTAATCTTGATGCGGTTATCCAATTTATTCTCTTCATATGAACTGAAGGCATAATATGGATTCGGTACTACATTGATTAAGTCTAAAACTTCATTTGTCAATGCATTCGCATCTTGAGTAGTTACAGCGATGTCTTTTGTTGAGAATCGATAGATGTTTCTCCATTCATTAACCGACCCAGCTGGAGAGGTCATATCTGGTGAGTTGTAAGAATAGTCATCATACTTTTTACCAACGCGTATGCTTATGCGAACATCATTTGGAATTAACCCCTCTTCAACCGATTTCAGTTGGTAATCTGGGTTAATCAATCCACTTCCAACCCAAGTACAACCTCTGAATACTTTTTTCCAGTTGGAAGCACTTAAACTTGGATTCGACAACTGGGTGTATAGGAATTCACCGTTATCATAGCGCGGAGAAAGTGATAAACTCGAATTCGGGCTTGAAGGGGAGTAGTCTTCCCAACGCAAATTTTTGAATACGTAAATCCAATGTTGACCACCGAATAGCGGTTGACCATTGTTATTGTATAAACGTGAGGTTGGATTCCAGATCATGTCACGACCATTTTCACCAACCAACCATGAGTCTTCACCGAAAGCCATGTTCAAACGCTCACCTGTACCTAAGTCAATGGCGTATCCTGGGAACCAACCCATACCGATTGGAGACACAAGATCACCTTCGGAAGCATTGTATCCAGCTTGACCGGCACGCTTACCATTTTTATCTACAGATGGAGCGCGACGAACTTTCATTTTTTCAGCATCAACAGCCGTATTATTATCATTATCCTCCGCTAATTCTGGAGAATATTGCATTTCAATAACGGGGCAGCGTGTCCACAATGCTTTGTTTGAAGTGAATACAATATCTACGTTATTCAGTCCTTTGATATTTGATTTTCTTTCCTGAGAATCAAGTTGATCTAAGTCACCTTTGAGCACATCAATGGTAGGAGCAACGTTATTCACAACAATTGTTGCATCGTTTGGATCATTGGTAGTTCCTGACACGAGACAATAAGGAGACCATGTTCCACCAACTACTGCTTCGTATTTCTCGCTAGCATCGGTGAAAGGGAAGTCAGCTGCAGAAGTTCCTTGCTCATAGTCGTCATAAAGGGCTTCTGACAATGCTTGTGGGTCTGTACCTTCCGTTTTAACTGTACCTGCACGTATCCAGTTTTGTTCAGAAAATCCTTCGCCATCTTGAATACCGGCCAACCATGGTTGAGAGGCATCGGCATAGGAAATGGTTGATTTAACCAATTGGGTGTAGTGGTTAACAACAACTCCATCATCTTGGTAAGTGTATTGACCCCATTCTACAGAGAGTCCCCAATCGAGAATGACATCTTC
Organism: Bacteroidota bacterium; assembly: GCA_046081505.1. Lineage (GTDB taxonomy): Bacteria > Bacteroidota > Bacteroidia > Flavobacteriales_D > Sanyastnellaceae > CAIZGX01. Next base: position 2,711 of record JBJTWB010000013.1, read on the forward strand.
ACTGGCAGTTCCGAACGATTTGAAAGTACCGTACACTTCGCCGTCATTCAAGTTTTCAAGTTCCCAGTACATGCTGTCTAAATCATCTTCACCGAATGAAGATGTTTTAAGTCGCAATTCAAAGTCAGCTTGTGGTACTCGAAGCGGATCCACAACCTTTACTTTAACAGGACCTTTGCCAGGTGCGTAGGTTAGTTCAGCAATGTTGTTGTTAGCAAGAATGATAGACTCTGATTCAGAAGAAAGAACCAAATCATTTAAGCCGTTTCCTTTACCTTCAATTCTTGTCAAGGCAACACCATCGCCATAATTAGAATTTTGAATGGTTCCGCCATTTTCAGGAGAAGGAATGTGAGGTATTGCTGCAACGGTTCTGATTTCTCCAATTGAACTCTTACGTGAAGCAAGGAAGGCTTCATCTTGTCCTCTTTCCAAACCAATGTCATACGGTTGATAGTTATTGTAACCGTATGCAATAACCATGAAGTAGTATGTCTTGTGATTGATCAAAGCATTGTTAGAAGTTGCGAATGCATCTGTTTTAATGCTGAAAGAACGTTGTATTCCTGCATCAGCACCATCAACCATGAGTTCAGGAATGATGTAATCTGTTTCAGGATCACGAGAGAAATTGATGATTTGTCCAATTCCATTTTCAACATCGCATTGCGCGATTAATCTTGCTTTTGTAATGTCATCTAAATTATCAGAACTAACATCGGCATTGGCTAATTGATATACCAAATACCCTTCAAATGCGTATGAGCGATCTGTAGAATCTAATTGTGTTCCGTCAGAAAGTACCTCTGGTATCGACGGGTCGAATCCGCCTTGACTTGGTCCGTAGTTTTCTTGGTAGTTGGTTGAAATAGGATTGTCATTAGACAGCATTAAGATAACTTCTTTGTCTAACTCTTGAACTGCAACGTCTGGAGCATCTGGTCCAGATACCAATTCAAAACAGTTATCGAACAACGCCTGCGCTTTGTCGTCATATTCGCGAAGTAATCTAACAGATTCAAACGGATCTCCACTGTTCGATCTTGCCCAAACCACACCTAGTGTAATGTTGTTGTAGTCACCGGGTTTCAAAGTAAATGGGCCTGCAGCATGAATGAATCTTCGGTCGTTAGCTGCATTTCCGCTTGACTCCTCAGACCAATCATTTGTAATTACGCCACCGGTTCCCCAATGCAATGGATCTGTATCATCTGGAAACATGTAGTCCGCATCTACATTTGTAACTCCAGCTCCATTGGCACCATTTCCACCATATTTCATGCGCTGACCATTTTTCCAAAATCCTCTCATGTAATTGTAAAAGTGACTTGGGAGAGCAGGTTCACCATTAATGGGGTTATTGCTATTGTTGTAATAAACAAACTTTCTCATACCAAATCGTTCGTTATCAACCACGCCATCACCATAACCAATTCCTAATCCTTTATATGGAATACCATCTTCGTCAATAGCCGTAATGATATCCGTGCTGAGTGGATTGTCTTTGTTGTCTTCATCTTGGTAAGGACCTTCGAAGAAATCAACACCAACAGCTGGGGGATTGTTACCATATCCTAGTGATCCACCCGCTGCATCGTCGAACGCATCACCATTGTAGCAATATCCTAAACCACGTTGAACATCACAACCCACATAGTCATCTTGAGCATTACCTAAATCGGGGTCAACCCATGATCCGAAGTAAGTCTCTGTCAGTGTTTGTGACCCTTGGTTAATTAACACATAGTTATAGAATGTCATGTTGTTCACTTCGTCATTCGAAGTGAATGCGAAAGCCTGCGCACGAATTTCCATACCAATAGGCTGTCCCTGAGATTCAGTGTGGGCATTTCCTTTATCATTAAAAATCCAATAATATGTTTGGTCTCCAAATAGTGGAACAATGTCTTCTCTTCTTCTTTCAGCACAGTTGATTTCTCTTAGGAAATCGTACCATGGATAGTCACCATTTTGTGGGTTATAAAAACCATCTTGGTCATAATCGTAGAATGGAGCTAAGTATAGGTCTTGACCAGCCGCAGTGTTTCCGATGGCCGGATATTCATAGAAATATGACGGAATGCTGTATGTGGCGTTACAATCTGATCCGCCTGCTGCTATGCAATCGAAGTATTGACGGTGTATTTGCGCATCTTGTCGAAGAGAAACAAAGAATCTGTCATATTGAAGACAAGTTGCTTCTGTAACAGATGCGGTTCCATCATTGGTAAGTGGACCAGTCCAAAAGTCATTTCCATCTCCGCGGAATCGAACAGCTGCTAATTTCAATTGTTGGTCAGGAGATATACCTCCCATCCAGAGAGCACCAGCATAAAGTGAGCTAACGCCACCACCTTTTGGAATCTCATAGGCTGCTCGGCTGTTGGCACGATCTTGCCACATTGAGCCTCCTGTTTCAATGAGGGCTTTAACATTGTTCCATGCTAAGTCTCTTAAACCGGTGGCTGGTGCGCAAAGGGCAGCACGAGACTCCTGTATAATTTGTTCATTTTGCTCCGCCATACCTGCGCCTAAAACAGATTTAAGTGCAAGTGCAGGAGTGGAAAATCCAACTGCGAGAGCTATTATTCCAATGGTTATCTTCTTTCTCATTCTATTCAGATAATTCATTAATTCAAATTAAAAATCAAAGCGTACACCCAAGCGAATTTGTCGAGGTGAGCCAAGATTGTATGGGTTATTCACGTACATGCTGTAGTAGTTGCGGAATGCTTCAGGTGAATTCTGAGCATTGATGAAGTTTTGGAACTGAGCAGCTGCTAAGTATCCATCATCATCTGGCGTTCCGGTAAATCTGTATACGCTAATGATATTTCTTGTGTTAAGGAGGTTGTTAACCCATAGATAAACGTTCAAGTTAGCAGCCTTTTTCTTATCACCTTCTTTTCCAAAAGTTAAAGGAATGTTCTTATCAAGATTCAAATCTACAGTGAACTGCCAAGGTAATCGTGCACTGTTGATACCACCTGCTGTTGTAGGACTTAACTCACCTGTAATAGGAGTAGGCAATACTTGTGCGGTATATGGCGTACCTGAACCAAGGTTTGCAATGAAGTTAGCACCTGTACTAGCAAAGATTTGCTTTCCAAACCATACAGGACCGTTGTATTCTTTACCCTCACCGAAGCGATAGTCAACAGTCATTACAATGCGGTGGCGTTGATCGTAGTTGAAAGGAGAAACGGTTCTTAAGTTAGGAAGACCAGCGGCAATCAGAGCCAATTGGGTTTGTGTTGTAGACCCCGTACCATCTGCAAACTGCAGGGTGTATGAAGCTTTCATCCATAAATTTCCAGTTCTTCTTAAATCGTAAGTAACGGTTAATCCTTTTACTGTTCCGAAATCGAGGTTGCCGAATGCGCTGTATGTACTTGGGTACGCACCATTGAATTTACGAACCTGAATCATATCACGCAATTCACGGTAAAACGCCTCAATTTTGATTGAAGAAGTTTTACTTAAAACTTGTTGGAAACCAAGGGCATAATCTACTGTTTTCTCAGGACGTAAGTTTGGATTATTCAGAAGAACGTTTCTGTTTTCCATGTATAAATAATCTACTGGATTGAAACGATTTGAAGAAACTGGGCGCTGAGTTAAGATGTCATAGTGGGCGAAGAAAAGAGCTTCCTCAGAAATTGGGAATGAGAACGCAACACGAGGCATGAAGTTTACCGCAGGCTCATATTCTTTGAAAGCGCCACTTGTTAATTCAGCATCAGAATCAACTTTCAAGAATGGATTTACTTTACCACCAGAGGCTATTGCTGTGAAAGGGTCATTGACATAAGTACCCTGTGCGTTATACCAGTTGTCACCATCACGGTATCCAGTGATTGTAGTTGGGTTTCTTAAATCATCAACGTAAACAACGAAGTCGTCACCAATGTTTGCTGGTCTGTCAACACCCAACGAATTGAAATCTACTTCTGAGGCAGTATATGCTTCAGATATTACATACGGATCTTTTGGGACAAACTGGTTGGCGTCATAGCGGTCTACACGCAAACCAACGTTGAAAATCAAATCATCGAAGGCAAACTTGTCCATGATATATCCAGAAATGTACACGGGTTCGAATGCACCGACCGCACGAGTGGGGTAGCTTCCTTCGCCTAACGTATATCTTTCAGAAAAGAAATCATCTAATGATGGTCTACGATTCAATAGGTTTCCGTGGTGATCGTATCCGAAATAGGTTACTAGATTGTTTCCACTGTTTAATAAGTCGCTCGCACCAAACATTTCAATAGAAAGTTGGTCAGGAGTTAATCCATCTGTATTGATGAAATCTGTACCTGAAGGATTCAGACCCAATGCTTCACGAAGATTGTAATCGAACTCAAACTGACCTGTACCAACAAGATTACTGTAGTTGATGTATGTGTAAGTACCATTGTTGTTGTATGTTGGATCATTCACATTTAACTCTTGGTTGTGGTAGTTTGCATATTGTCTTGCAAGTGTCCAAAGGCCAATTGGAGCAACGGAATATCCGGCATCTCTGCGCTGTTCGAATTCAAATCCTACTTCAACTGCGTGATCGCCGATATCTGCAGAACCTGATCCTGTAACGCGGAATTGACTTTGATTACTCAGGCTGTAACCATTTGACTTGCTTCCAATGTGCGACCAAAGTGCATACGTATCAGTGGGCTGCATACCATTAACTAATCCGTTTCCACCTTGAATGTTTGTAATGGATGAATAAGGTGAATTACCAATTTGCTCTGCTTCAGTAGTACCGTCGTTTAATGTGGCGTCAAAAAATCCATCGTCGGTAATAAACGTGTCGGTTCCATTCAATACTTCGTTCACATAAGGATTTGTATCAAATAAGCCGAAGAATTGACTGGTCATGGCCGCCAAATCAGGATTGTATTCAGACGGAGTGAAGTTTACATTCACATCTTGCCATCCGTTTTGTTCATAGTAATTTCCAGACTGAGCAAGGGTGTAAGATGGAAGTCGGTAAATATCGAATGTACCAACATGACCATACCTGAATAGATTGTCTCTGTGTTGTGCGTCTTCGGTTCTACCAATTGATTTTGAATAGTCTGCTTGAATTCTGTAATAAACGTTTTTCAAGTTAGATGAGCCAGATTCTTCCTCGGTATTCTTGAAACGTTGAGCGAATTTCGCGTAAGCTCTCCAGTCTAAAGATGTACTCAACTGGTTGTTTTGCCAGTTTGAGAGCATATTACCGTAGTCGAAATTGTATCCTGTTCTATAGTTGGCAGTACCACCAAGTGTGATGGTCACACTTTCTGAAGGCGTTGCATCTACTTTAAAGGTAGCTTGAGCAGTTTTAGAACGCACATTCATGCGCGTTTTGATTTTTTCAAAATCAGAACTTGTTAAGAAATCTGCATTGTACAAAGCTCCGTTCACGGTACCATCTTGTTGAATGTTTTGTCTTAACGGATCGCTCAACAAGTTTTGTCTTGCTGACTCTGTCATACGATAAACACCGCCATAGGCCGGAGAACCGTCTACAATGTCATTGTAATTACCAGAGAAAAAGAAACCTAAAATAGGTCTTCCTTTTTTACCATCTTTTTTCTGGAACATCAATGGACCTGACAATGAACCTTCGATTAGGTTGTAGCCGAATGCATCGAGACCTACAACTTTATCTCCTACCATGAACCCGGAGGTAATGGCTTCAATACCTCCTGAAAATTCAGCAGAGGCAGAGCGCAAACTAATGTTAATAACACCACCGGTAGCATCTCCAATGTTCGCTGGAATACCACCTGTGATAACCGAAACCTCTTCAATAGCAGATTTTGGAAGTGAAGAAGATCCGCGAACTTTAATCCCATCAATGTAAATCCAAGTAGATCCTGTACGTGCACCACGAATGGAGATTCCTCCACCAGTACCCGCAGAGCTCACACCGGCAACGGTTTGAGCTAGACCAAGAGCATCACGACTTGGCATTTTTTGCAATTCTTCACGAGTAACGGTACCACCACTAGCTCCGCCATCTTTATCAATCAAGGGAACCTTGAAATCTTTGATTTCAATTACGTTCATATCAACTCCAGAACTTAATTCAGCATTAACAAACTGAATCTTTCCTGCAGAGACAGGCACGCCTTTCTGATTTTGAGTTTGGTAACCAACAAATGTGAATTGGATATCGTATGTTCCCGGGTCAACAGGCTTAATGGTGTATTCTCCGTCTGGATCTGTTTGAGCCCCTGTAACGAGATTCCCGTTCAGAAAAACAATCACGTTTACAAAGGGGAGCGGCTTTTTAGTTTCCGCATCGGTAACTTTTCCTTTTAACGTACCAGCACCCCCTTGGGCAAACGCCATGGTGGTTGGTAGAATCAATAAACTCAACAGCAGGTAAATCGTTCTCTGCATAATTTTTAGGTTAAGGATTACAAATAGTCTAAATACAACGGGTGCTAAAATAACACATGCTTCGCTTAAAATTGAATTTTAGTTCACCTAAAATTCAATTTTTTTTCTTTTTTACTGAAAATCAGAAACTCTCAATGGGTTGCGTGATTTTTACTTCCTTCTGATGAACATACGTTTGTACCAGGGGAGGTTTCTGCCCGTGCGAAGTCTTTTGGAGTAACGAAGATGCTTCCGCATCGCTTTTTTTCCTTTTTTTCCTTGATTAACTTGATGTTTTTCTGTTGCATCAAGGTATTTCCTTTCAATCTCGTCGTGCTGTTCTTTTTTTCTTTGCTCTGCATTTTGCGGAGTAATAATGTCATTTTGACTCCAGGCCAGTTGTGTCAAGACCAAGAACAAACTCAGAAAAAAAATACGAATCATGATTTTTTGAATTGGTAGGTATAACGACTAATAAGAATGTCTTTCGTGCTCATGTCTTGATCTAAAACGGCATCAATAAAAAAAGTGGGGGTATAAATGACCTCTAAATCGCGAATCAACTTCCCGTTTGAATATACTTTGAAGCCTGTGAGGTTGCCGTATTTATCATACAGGAAAAGTTCCTGCCTGAGTGGTGTTTCTGGTTTTTGAGGATTGATACTTTTTTTCTCACTGATCCAGCCATGCTCGTTGTAACTATACAGAATGTGAATGCTTTTTCCACCTATGGTTTGTTCGTTTTCCTCGCGAACAATATACCCGGAAGGTTCACGAATGACCCTGTTTGTTGCGAATGGGAGTCCATAATTGTTGAAGCATTGCTTTTGCAGAGTCATTCCGTCAGGTTCTGAGTACTGATAGGTCTCGCTGTTTATGGAATATTGTAAACCTGAAATAAGCTTGAGTTTGTCATCACTCTCATTCTCGCTCGTTTTATTTTCTGTTTTAATCACATTGCCTTTTGAATCGTATTCAAAAAGTGTGGAGGTAAATCCTCGCTTTGAAGCTTCTGTGCGCTGTGAAATGAGACCCAACTCATTTCTGTCAATGGCTATGTGTGAGCTGTCAATCTTGCTCAGTATGCTTGTAATCGCATCAATTTTTATCAATTGCCCATTTTCGTTAAAAGAGAAAATCTTTAAATCAGGTTTGTTTTCAATTGGTCTTCCGGTTCTTTTCATTGCAAAAGAGACCGTAATGTTTTCTATACGGTTTAGTTTGAGAAATGTCTCATTGAAATACATTTCAGAGTTAAAGGCTGCCCCTTTCATATTGTCAATCAATTGACCAATGGACAAGTGGCTTATTAAAAGTGCAAGGAAGAGATGTAAAAAACGTAGCATTGATATTTCTGTGGAGCGAATTTAAATCTTTTCGAACTACTTTTGACGAATAATATTGAGCCATGGATAAGGAAGTTTTTGAACTCATTGAACTTGAAAAATTAAGACAGAAAAGCGGATTAGAATTGATTGCTTCTGAAAATTATGTGAGTGAACATGTTTTACAAGCGGTAGGGTCTATTCTGACAAATAAATATGCCGAGGGATTACCTTCCAAGAGATATTACGGAGGTTGTGAAGTGGTGGATCGAATCGAGTCATTGGCAATTGAACGATTGAAGCAACTTTTTGGGGCTACTTGGGCCAACGTTCAACCTCATTCAGGTGCGAATGCAAACAGCGCAGTTATGCTAGCTCTATTGAATCCGGGTGATTCAATACTTGGACTTGATCTTGCGCAAGGCGGCCATTTAACGCACGGTTCACCCGTCAATTATTCAGGTAAGTTATACCGACCTTCTTTTTATCACGTAAATAAAGAAACGGGTAGAATTGACATGAATGAAGTTCGTGATCAGGCGTTGATTCACCGACCTAAACTGATTATTTGTGGAGCAAGTGCTTATAGTAGAGATTGGGATTATGCAGCATTTCGCGCCATTGCCGATGAAGTTGGTGCCATTCTCATGGCTGACATTTCGCATCCAGCGGGATTAATTGCTAAGGGTCTATTGAATCATCCTTTTCCTCATTGTCATGTTGTAACATCTACCACTCACAAGACTTTACGCGGACCCCGCGGAGGAATAATCATGACTCAAGGAGAATACCCCAATCCTCTGGGTCTTAAAACTCCAAAAGGAGAAATTCGCACCATTTCTTCTGTGCTCGATAGCGGTGTTTTTCCGGGTATGCAAGGTGGTCCACTGGAACATGTGATAGCCGGTAAGGCGGTTGCCTTTCAGGAAGCACTTTCTGATTCATTCACGGGCTACGGTCAACAGGTCATGTCAAATGCAAAATCATTATCAAACCATCTCATGAATTTAGGTTACAAATTGGTAAGTGATGGAACAGATAACCACTGTTTTTTGGTTGACCTTCGAAATAAAAATGTTTCAGGCAAGGATGCCGAGAATGCGCTGGTGCAAGCGGAGATAACGGTAAATAAGAACATGGTTCCCTACGATGATAAATCACCATTTGTAACGAGTGGTATTCGCATAGGAACTCCGGCAATAACTACAAGAGGACTTGTAGAGGGGGATATGGAATTTGTGGCCAATTCCATAGATAAGGTTATTCAGCATATATCCAATACAGATGTCATACAAAAGGTAAGGTTGGAGGTAGAAGGATTTATGCGCGATCGCCCTTTATTTACGAATCTCTAAAATTGTTTCTTTTGAGATTGGTCTTTCGGCTATTCGTAAATTGAAGCCCTCTATACTTTTTGGTAATGAATTCATTTTTGAGACAGGTGCAAATGAGCTGTTGGCTTCGTTAACCAAATTCATTTCGGAAATTTTATTTTTTTGAAATCGAAGTTCAATTTCAGAGCATGTTGCTGTATTCCTTCCTGTTAATTTGCTACTTCCTTTTTTTTCTTCAAGGGGGTAATAAAGGAGTTCAGCATTACCCAGGAAATGAGCTTTTTTAACTTCTTTTTCACCAAAAACCGTGGTTAGAGATTTGCCGCGTATCTGATTATAAAATTCACGCTTTGACAATGAAATGAGAAACGCTTCTTCTGGGATGAAAAGCGTTGACAGTTGATTGTCTTTGAGTAAAAGTTCAATTTTTTTTCCGGTCAATTGATTTTGATCATTCCAAACTACGGGATTATAAAATAGGTTGAGAACGGAATCTTTTTCTGAGTAGGACAGAGAGTCGGATTTTCCTTGGAAATCGTTCGAGTAAAAGAGCACATGACGGAATGCGAGGATGGATTTCTTTGACTCTTTAGTGCCAAGAATATATAAACTGTCGGCGGTTAAATACAGACTGTCATTGGATTGAAGAGGTTTCTTAATAAAAGCTTTCTTGGTTATGAATGTTGTTGATGATGATTCATTGTGATTACCATATTCCCCGTATGCCGTTGACCCATCTTCAAGATCTTTGATAACTACATTTCCAAAAGCTTCACCGTTACTGGTTTTCCCATCAAAGAAAATACTATCTCCAATGAGAACAAATTTTTTTTCTTCTACCGTAGCCCTTTTCGTGAAAATACATTTTTCAGTTTTGCTGTTGAAACTGCCCCAGACACATTTTATTTTTAGATCGGCACTTGTAATTGTTGTAGGTCCATAAAAAAAAGATTCTTCTCGAGTACTATTGTACAACATGGTATCCGAAATTACGGTATACTCATCGTTTTTTACGGTTACTTTTCTGCGAAAGGTGAATTGATTGGAGGGGGAGTGGTATCGACCTGTTTGTGCGGTAAGTACGTTGCTGTTTTTTGATGATATTATTTTCCCACCTCCACTGAACGTTGCTATTTCAGAATTGAAATTGTAGTTCATGGATGGTGCAGTCAAAGTCATATCACCGTCTGTGAAAACACCATTTTCATTCAACGTGGCAACCTGGTTCGCTTTGTTGAAAAACAGTTTTTTGCCCGTAATGGTATAGTCGCCAGGTTTGTTTACACGAATATTTCCAAACGCTTGGAAATTTTCATTTTCAAAGAAATAAGCTGAGTCGCAGTAAAAAAGAGTGCCGTCAAAAGTCAATTGAACATGGCCAATCAAGCGTTGAGCTTGAATTATTTTTTTGTTGTAAACAGTCTTATCTGCATGTACAAGTCGAACTTTTTTACCTTGACCAAGGGAAAGAAATGCATGAAAAAAAAATAGGAGCACAAACCAAAAACGAAGTTTGCTCAACGGTGTCATGATTTATCGAATGATGGTTTGCTCTCGATCAGGACCCACACTAACAACGGTAATTTTAATGTCTGTGTGTTTCTCAATGAATTCAATGTAATTTTTTAATTCCGTTGGAAATTCATTTTCACTTCTTACTTTGGTTAAGTCGCAATTCCATCCAGGGAGCTTTGTATATACCGGTTCAATGTCTAGGTCGGTAATGTCAAACGGCATTTCTTTGGTGACTTCACCGTTTATTTTGTATTCCGTGCAAACTTGAATTTCCGTAAAAACACTTAAAACATCGGTTTTCATCATGTACAGTTCAGTTATGCCGTTTAGCCTACAAGCATAGTTTAATGCTGGAATGTCTAACCAACCGCATCTTCTTGCTCTTCCTGTGGTAGAGCCAAATTCGTTACCTTCCTTTCGAATAAGTTCGCCTACTTCGTTTTCAAGTTCTGTTGGGAAAGGGCCGCTTCCTACGCGTGTGCAATAAGCTTTGAAAATTCCAAAAGCGTCTCCTATTCGTTGCGGTGCTACCCCGAGACCGGTGCAAGCTCCTGCAGCTACTGTATTGCTTGAAGTAACAAAAGGATAAGAACCGAAGTCGATATCTAGGAGTGATCCTTGAGCTCCTTCAGCTAATATTTTTTTTCCGCTTTCTAAAGCTTCATAGAGGAAATTTTCGCTGTCTATGATGGTTAACGATTGCAAAACGTCAATGCCTTCAAACCACGTTTTTTCAGATGCATCGAGAGAATACTCAAAATCGAAATGAGCGAGCATTTTTTTATGCTTTTCGACTAATGCAGCATATTTAGATTGAAAATTTGGTGATATGATATCTCCAACTCGTAGACCGTTTCTTCCAGTTTTGTCCATATAAGTAGGTCCAATCCCCTTCAAGGTTGAGCCTATTTTAGACTTGCCTTTTTCTGCTTCTGAAGCGGCATCGAGAAGTTTGTGGGTGGGTAAAATGAGATGGGCTTTTTTGGATACAAATAATCTGTCTTGAATATCTACATTTTTATCCTTGAGTTTATTTATCTCTATAGCAAGAACAACAGGATCTATTACAACTCCATTTCCAATGAGATTTTTGACATGACCATGAAAAATTCCGCTAGGAATGGTGTGGAGAACATGTTTAGTATTATTGAACTCTAAGGTATGTCCGGCATTTGGACCGCCCTGAAACCTTGCTATGATGTCGTACTTTGGCGTTAATACGTCAACAATTTTGCCTTTACCTTCGTCTCCCCATTGGAGTCCAAGTAATACGTCTACTTTGTTCATTCCGTTGATTAAAGCACAAAAGTAAGGTGTTACTTAAAATATGCTTTATTTTCTTCTAAGAAATTTTCCAACTTACTGCGAACAATTAATCTACTGATGACTTTTCCTTTGCTGTCAAGCGCAATGATGGTAGGTGTTGATGGGCTAGGATAGAGTTTTACCAACGCATTGCGTTCTTGAAGAGGCGCATAAACATTTATCCAAGGTGCGGGCTTGTCAAGAAGATGTTTCTTCCAATCCTCAATGTTCTTGTCGATTGAAATGGCATAGACTTCAAGACCTTGTGCGTGATATTTCTCATAAATACTTTTTAGAACAGGATGAAATTCTTCACAATGTGAGCAGTTGCTTCGCCAAAAAAGCACCAAAGTAATTTTGTTTTTTTTGCAAACATTTTCCAATGAAATCTTTTGGTTTAGTTCATTTGGATATTTTAATTCAGCTGCTTTTTTTCCTGGTGTGCAAGCTTTCAGTGCATCAATAAGATTTTGACTATTGACTGTCTGATTTTCTTGAGATCCGCATCCATCAATGTAATTTGTTAAATAATAATTGAGAGCATTTTCATCTTTAGCATCAAGAATTTTATCTAAAATGAAGGAGTGAATGTATTGATTCACCTCGGCATTGTTTTCTAATCTACCAATGACTTGATCAATAAAAAAGGGTAAAGCTTCCGATTTCATCGAAATCCGAAGGTCATTGATGTATTGATTTAACGACCGAACTAATGCATAGTGATACAGAATTTCTGATTGTGAGAAGTTGAGGTTATTCAGGAATAAATTGAAAAACTGTATGGTGTCCTGACTTGTTTTTAGTGAATTGACTGATGGATGGCTGAAAATGGGATAAAAAATTTGAGTACATGTTGGTATGCTTTTCCATTTGCTTTGGGTTTCAGAGAATGCCAAATTGCACAAGTTTTGAGCTTGAATAAAGTCTTGGTTTGCAATGGACTTAAGGCTGTCATATTTCCATTGTACTCGCGCATATTGTGCGCCCATGTTTTTGTAGTAATACTGTGCTTCACTTGAGTAAAGTGAGGAAGGTAACCCCCTTAATTCGGTGTAGTCTATGTCAAGTAATATATTCTTTGGTAATTCTTTCAAGTCAATCCAAAAGTCTGTCCATGGTTTCCCTGAACCCATGAATCGAATGCGATATTGCCCATTGTGCTTTGGGTTGAATGTGACAGTAAGTTTGCTTTCTTCTGATAGTTCCAGTTTTTCATTGTTCATATTTACCGGAACCCATTTCTCTTTTTCAAAACACTCGAAGATCACTTTGCGTTGGGCATCTTTCGGAAAGTTCTTAACTTTTAAGACAAGAACAAATTGTCCAAAAAGTGATTGGGTGAGAAGAAGAGCAAGAAGGATTAGGAAGTTTTTCATAGTCTAAAAAAAAAGGTCACCGAAGTGACCTTTTTAACAAAAAATTGGTTTATTTATTTCCCATTTTTTCCATTTCTTTTTCGAAAGTTTCTTTGAACTTTTCGTAGTTGTAGTCTGCTTTGATTTTATCGTTTTTAGATAAACCGCTTTGGTAAGCATCAGCAATAGTATTACCGCTTAACTCAAGAGCAACGTAGCTAACATACGTACCATCTGGGCGTTGAGTCAATTTTTCACAGATTTCAATACAACCTCTTAACTCTTGATCAACAACAGTACGAGCCATTTCATTGAAAGTTTCTGTTACTTCTTCTTTGTTGTTTACTTCCGTTGAGTTAACGTAGTTGTCTCCAACAATTTTCATAGTAGCGCTGATCGTTTTCGCCATCTCAGACATTGCATTTGAGCGGGCTTTTTTCTTAGCAGTTTCGCGGTCCATGCTCTCACCAGTAGCGGTTGAACGGAAAGCGTCTTTTGTGCTTTTGTAAGAATCGCCAGAGCAGTATTCGTTGATTATTACTTCACCAGCTGGCTTTGGTCCATCTTCTACTTTTTTGTCTTTTTTACAAGATGGTAATGCTAGCGCAAATGTTGCAGCTAAAGCAAGAAGTGTGATACGTGTTTTCATGTTGTTCGATTTTAGGTTTATTTCTATTTTTTGAAGTTTTCATTAACTATGCCAAATTTATAAAATTCCTTTTAAGATATTTGGTATTATTTCATTAGATATAATTTCTTTTTCTTTCTTATAGGCTTCTAGAGTTGCATTTTCATGAGAAAGCTGTATTCCTTTGACGCCATCAATGGAGTGTTGGAATTTCTGTTCATTGGTTTTTAATGTTACAACTTCAATGTAACCATCTAAGTAGGCAACCTTGAAGCCCTGAATATCTTCTCCAATTCGCGGCTTCGTTTGAATTGTTAATAAATAATCCGCATCATTAGGAGAAGGCGCTATTCTCATTCCTGCAGCAATTAATGCAGTTTTTGCTGATTCGCTCAGGGTATTAATGGTAGAACCATCTAATTTGAATTCTTCATTTTGAATGTAAAAGCTAGGTGCTACAAATTCAATTGGAATATTTCTATTGTCTGTATTAATTCCGGTAATGAGTGCTTTACCAATACTGATATCAATATCTTGTGGAACCAAAGCATCAACCACAATACTCAGTTCGAGTTTGTTATTTTTTGCAGTTTTGCTCACGTTTTCAATGTCACATAAAAGAACTCCCTCATTATCACTCATGATAACACGAGGTTTCATGAAGTTATCTCGAGTATAGGTATATCTTACATTGATGCCTCTAACTGGTTGACCCTTGAATGTAATTAACACCGGCAATTGCATTTTATAGTTATTAGAAGCGTTGAGTTGAATCAACTTGACTGGAGTATCGAATCGAAGTTCTGAGATAATATCTCGAATTTCAGAGAAAAGTTCATTGTCAA
>JBJTWB010000014.1:0-2283 GCA_046081505.1 Bacteroidota bacterium
CATTAACATGTGAAATACCCACCATTGCATTAGCCGCTTGGGAGAATTTAAATGTTTTGCATGAGACCAATTACACGTGGTATACTTCCAATTGGAATTTATTTTCCACAGAAATTTATCCTCAAGTTAACACATCAGGCACCTACAATCTCATTGCTTACAATTCGAGCAATACTTGCACAGATACGCTTGCAGTGAATGTAATTACAGATGCTTCGAATCAATTCGACATCAATACCATTCAATTCGCAAATATTGTAACACTTGAAAATGCCGATGGTATCAACGATTGTTGGAATATTTTTCATGATCAACTTTTACCTGAAGAGCTTCCTTTTTTATTAGCTGTGAAGAAAATATTCATTTTTAACAGATGGGGAGATCAACTCATTGAACTCAACAATCAATTTAGCGTGTGTGAGGAATTGAAAGATTTAACAAAAGGCACCTATTACTTTATTGTAGAAATTGAAACCATCTGTGGCTCAACTCAAAACTTAAATAAAGAAGGCTTTTTTCTTATCAAGTAGAAGCAACCTTCCGCTATATTTGTCGTAACCTAAACAACATTCCTGATTAATCAGGACTATTTTGTCGTAAACCTATGCGAATAAAACCATACCTTTTGGTGGTTTGTACGTGCTTGGCGTTATTGTCTTCACATACAAGCTCTGCAAACTATTCACTTTCACGTGATAAATTTTCTTTTGAATTACCCCCTCCGCCGGTAGCGAATGCTGGTATAGATCAAAACATTTGTGGTTTAACCACAAACATGGCGGGTAACAACCCTGCTCCAGGTGTTGGATTATGGACTTTGATTAGTGGTCCAGGAACCGCCGCATTTGTGAATCCTGCTATTCGAAATACGAGCGTAACCGTATCAACTGCGGGTATATACATTCTGCAATGGACAATTACAAATCCTTCGGATGGCACATTCACAAATGACCAAGTTCAAGTGACATTTTCGAACGTGGCTTCTACCTCCAATGCGGGACCTGACCAAACAGTATGTGGAAACCAAGCAACCATGGCAGGTAATACACCCACTTCTGGATTTGGTAGCTGGTTCAGTGTTTCAGGGCCTGGCACCATTTCTTTTTCAAATCCCTCCAGTCCAAGTTGTCTAGTGACCGCTTCTGTTGATGGAACTTACATTCTACAATGGAATATTTTTAACGGCGTTTGTCCTGTAACATCAGATCAAGTAAGCATTACTTTCAATAATCAAGCTCCTGCGCCAAATGCCGGATTTGATGACGTTATCTGCGGGCTCACCTACACTTTAAACGGAAATAATCCTGCACCATCTACGGGACTATGGACCTTAAACAGTGGTCCTGGATCAGCGACTTTCACCAACGCTTCGGTATACAATACATCTGTCTCTGTGCCTGTTCCAGGAGTTTATTTGTTTGATTGGACCATAACAAATCCTGTTTGTCCGCCTGAAGCCATTAGCGTACAAATCACATTTAATTTTTATCCTGAAACATGTAACGGTATTGATGATGATTGTGACAACCTCATTGACGAAGGTGTTCAAACAACGTACTACGTTGATGCAGACGGCGACGGTTTTGGTGATGTGACTCAGTTTACACAGGCCTGTACTCAACCTGCTGGATATGTTCTAAGCAACACCGATTGCAATGATCTGAACCCTGCGGTATACCCAGGTGCTACTGAAGTGTGTAATCTTATTGATGATGATTGTGATAATCAAATCGACGAAGGTGTGCAAACTACTTTCTATCAAGACTTAGATGGCGACACATACGGTAATCCCAATGCTGCAACTCAAGGTTGTACACAACCTACCGGATATGTAGCCAACAACTTCGATTGCAATGACACCAATCCAACCATTTACGCAGGTGCTCCTGAGACATGTAACTTGTTAGATGACGATTGTGATAACCAAATTGACGATGGAGTTCAGAATACATATTACGCAGATGTTGATGGCGATACGTTTGGGGATCCAAACAACACAACGTTGGCCTGTACTGTTCCTGCTGGATATGTTACTGACAACACCGATTGCAATGACAATGATCCTGCTATTAATCCAAACACCGTTTGGTATTTAGATGCGGATGCGGATGGATACTACGTTTCAACTTTAACACAATGTACCTCTCCTGGTGCTGGATACAACACCACCGGTGGTATAAATGTTGATTGTAACGACAACAACCCTGCAATCAATGCTGGAGCGAATGAAACATGTAACTTGATTGATGATAATTGTAACGGACAAATTGATGAAGGGGTTCA
>JBJTWB010000015.1:0-13193 GCA_046081505.1 Bacteroidota bacterium
ATTATTTTGTGAAGAGTTTAACCTTCGTCCATTCGCCGTTGCTAGTCATGGTCACACCATTTTTCATCAACCTCAAGAAGCACTTACTGTTCAAATTGGAAGCGGTGCTCACATGGCTGTGTATTCGTCTCTACCTGTTATTTGTGACTTTAGAACTACTGATGTTGCCTTGGGTGGACAAGGGGCACCTTTAGTTCCAGTTGGAGATAAATATCTTTTTTCAAATTTCGATTTTCGGGTAAATATTGGAGGTATTGCGAATATCTCATATTCTTTCATGAATGAAATACATGCCTTCGATATTTGTGTTGCAAACATGGCCCTGAATAAGCTTGCCGAACAACTGGGCCAACCATATGATATCAATGGTGAAATTGCGAGAAGAGGATATGTGAATACCGAACTGCTGAAGCAATTAAACAATCTTGAATATTATCAGCAATCTCCTCCAAAATCGCTTGGTAAAGAGTGGTTTGAAGTCAACTTTCTTCCCTTGTTGTCCCAAAGTCAGTTGAACATTCGAGATTTACTTGCCACATGCACAGAACATGTTGCTGAACAAATAGCATCAACTCTCGACGGATGGAGTGGAAGAGCTCTAATGACAGGAGGTGGAGCATTAAATCAATTTCTAATTGAACGTATACAAACTAAAACCTCAACAGAGATTATTGTTCCCGATGAACAAACTATTCAATTCAAAGAGGCGCTCATTTTTGCTTTGTTGGGATATTTAAGAATCATGGAACAGCCCAATGCACTTGCAGAAGTTACAGGAGCAAGTAAAGACAGCTGTGGGGGTTGTATTTATCTACCCTGAATGAAAGGTAAATCCATGGCTTGATTCAACCATTGTACTGCACTCTCTGGTGTTCGAATGCTATTTTCCTGATGTATCCAAATCCAAATTCGTTGAATACCTTTTTGATGAAATAACTGGAAATTCTCCGTCCATTTTTGAATTCGGTGCACATCAGCAAGTGAACCAAACATTCCGCCAAAGCGAATAATTAAATCTGTGCTTGTTATTTCTCCATGCACAGCGTCTCTCCTTCCCACCGTATCACAGATAATCATAGACCAATTGCGTGCAGCAAAGAAAGGCGCCAATTCTTGTAAATCACTATTTTCAAACCAGGAGTAATGTCGAAATTCGACAGCCAATTTCAAGTCATGTGGAAGTTGTTCAAGGAATGAAATGAGTCGCTCTTTTTTTTGTGTGCTAAAATGATGTGGTAACTGTATGAAGCTCATTCCAAGATGCTTTGAAAAAGCATCTAAGGTTAAAAAAAACTGATCCAAATCACGTTCGCAATTTTCAAATTGTCTCCAATGGGAAATGGCTTGTGGCCATTTGGGACAAAATAAAAAAGTATCATGAACCTGATCTTTCCATTTTCTTACTTGATCACGTGTTGGGGTTCTATAAAATGACCCGTTAAATTCTATGGCAGAAAATAACTGACTGTATTCCTTCAAACAATCTGAAGGCTTGGTTTTCTTTGGAATGTGAACTCCCTTCCATTCTGGAACATTCCAAACCGTGCCCGCCGTAATTAATTCAATTTGATGAAAGCTCTGATCAATTGCATTTGTGTGAAATGTAAAGGTTGGCAGATTCAATTGAATCCCTTCGTTCAACTCAACCTTGCCGAATTTCATATCAAAATCAAGCGGTCAAAAGTACTTGGGCCTTCTTCTGCCTTTTCAACTCCAAAATGACATAAATAGGAGTCCATAAAAATCCATAAAGTCCATACAAGGAAATAACAAAAATGGTATACCACCAATGTTGAGCAAACCACTCATTCTTCCAAATAAAATTCCAAAAATCACCTGGGCCATACATGGCAAAAGCAATAAAAAATAAATCCAATGCTATTGCCCCAATAACAGCAGTATAATTTGAACCACTGCCTGAATTTCTAGTTGAATTCCAATAAGCTATCATTCGATTTTTTCCGTCGCACACCACTTTAACGTCATCACCCCACTGCGAATGATACAGACCATCATTCACGCGTGTTATGGTTGTCTCTTGAATCATAACCCATCGCTGAGTGCCTTGATTTTCCATACCATCAACAACAGATGTTCCAGATTTTGAAATTGAACCTGTTACTAACCTCAGTTCATTATTTGGAAAAAGTCTTTTAAAAATCCCCATTGTATCAATCGTTAATCAATCCGTAACTTCCTGCAAAGGTATGAACTCTATTTCTACCCTTCTACCCCCATCAATTCTTTCCATAATACCGCCTATTTGCATTTCAATCTGCGAAGGATAAACACCCAATTTCAACAAAGACTCTTGACTTGCATTTAATCGATCTTGAGCCAATTTCATATTTCTTTTTGCGCTGCCATCAGAACTACAAAAAGACTTCACTTCATACGTACCATTGAACTTATTCGGATTCACTTGTTTCATCCATGTTTCTATTAAAACTTGTCCGGAACGATCAATGGTTGACTGATTCTTTTGAAAGTACAAAATCAATTTATTCTCAGCCCTAGCTGGTGCAGCAAAGTCAATGAGTTGAGACTCATCATGCAATGTTAAAAAATTTACATTGGAAAAAATAAAATCCAATAGTTCAAATTGAATGACACCAGACGCATTGAATTTATACCTGCGAATTTGGTTGCCTTTACTGGAATATAATGTTCCATAAATTGGCATTTGTAATGATTGCCAATTTCCTTGAAGACTAATTTTTACTTTTTCGTTTGCTGAAAATTGAAACGGTTCTGTAAATCCCTTTTCATTGGTTTTCGAAATGAAAAAATCAAACCCGTCATTGCGTTCAATTCGCACGGAAATTTGAGATAGTTTTCCCGTTTCATTAGTAAGCAAAAGTGAATAGGTTTCTTTTTTCTGCACTTGTTCATACCAGAAGGACTTCATTTCTTTTTCGGCATACATCTGATTCGTTCCGAAAGGCACTAAACGGGTAAATCCATTGAATTCAGTGAGAGGATGCACACCTAGAAATTGAGTATTCAAAGGAACTCTATAACATTGAGAATTTCCATTTTCAGACATTCTTGTGAAAAACAACTCATTCCCATGAACAGACGGGAAACATTCATTGGATGACGTATTTACCTCTGAACCTAAAGAGAAAACTGGACTCCATATAGAATCCATACGATAACTACCATACAAATCAAAACCACCTAAACCTCCTGCTCTATTGCTTGAAAACACCAGAAGATTCAAATTTTCGATAAATACAGGATGAATGCAATCAAAACCGTCTTGATCGAAATTCAATAGCCTCAATCGTTCCCCAAATTGCTGATTATCACTTTTCGAATAAATATGTATTTTCGACCATCTCCCGTTCGTTCCATTGGGTAGTATTTTACTTTCATAGAATACTTCATTATTCGATTTTCCATAACAAGCATGGCCTTCAGGAAAATTCCAATCTTTGGGAAATAAGGTTCGTTCTCTTCCTGTGAATATATCATATTCATGAAGTCTTGAAATTTTCGATTCGAACATAGTTCCTTGCCCCATAACTTGGGCCAATCGCTGACTTAAAAACAACACTTTTCCATTCTTAATGTCGCACAATTGGAATTGCTCAAAGCTCTGTGACCAGTCAGGTTTTTGTACCGGAGCCCATTGCGATAAAGCCAAAAAACTTACACCTAACAAAGAAATTGAGAGTATTATTTTTCTGATTTCCATAAGCGATATGCCTCATGCAATTGCATAAAATACGATTCTCCAAATTTTCTAATTATTGCATCTTTCAAGAATGCGTACGCCGGTACTTGAAGTTTCGAACCACATGTGCATGCGGGAGCACAAATGGGCCATTTGTGATAATTTAATCCTACATAATCCGCTAAATGCGTTAACCGAATTGGGTATAAATGACAAGAAATGGGTTTACGAAAGTTGGTTTGGCCTGCTTTATTTGCCATTTCAATGGCACATAGCGCTGTTCCGTCTGATGAGTAATGAACAAAAGCACAAGCACCCTTTTCTGAAACAAGCGTCGTAACCCAATCACCGTCTGCATCTTGAACAACTCCCCCATATTTCTCTACCGCTGCTATTCCTTCTTTTGTCATCCATGGTTTCGAGGCTTCGAATGCGCCATGAACCAGTTCTATTTCATCATTTTCAACTGGCGCACCGCTATCACCTTCTACACAACAAGCCCCTTTGCAAGCAGCAAGATCACAAACAAAATGCTCTTCAAATAAATCTTCGCTGACTAATGTATTTTCAATGATGATCATGCACTTCCTCTTTTAGTCTTAACATGATGCAAGCGAATATTGAGGAGCTCAACAAGTAATGCAAAACCGAAGGCTACATAGGAATAAATCTTCACATCCACATATTCTGGAATATGAATGGCTTTCGCACTTTCCAGAGCTTCCAAAACCAAGTTTAATCCAATAACCACCAAGAATACGAGAGCTAACATTTTAAGTGTTGGATATTTTTCAATAAAGGAACTTACATGAGGAGCAAAAACCAGCATCACAATCATACTGATGATTACTGCTACAATCATAATTGCCACATGGTCAGATAAACCAACCGCTGTAATAATAGAGTCAACCGAAAAAACAATATCAATCAAGGTAATTTGAAGAATTGCCTGAACCAGACTAATTTTTTGAGTGGAACTTTTTTCCTCTTTATCGGCAATTTTAAATTTATGCCTAATCTCATTCGATGTTTTGATTATTAGGAAAAGCCCGCCTAAAAATAAGACTATGCCTCGTCCTGTGATTGGATAGTGTCCAATATTGAAAATACCATTCTCCAAATGAGCAATAAAAGAGAGCGTAAATAAGAGTCCAATTCGAAATACCAGTGCGAAGGTTAATCCTAAAAATCTAGCTGATTTTTGTTCAGACTTGCTTGAAAGATATCCGGTGACTATGGCAATGAATATGACGTTGTCTATACCAAGCACAATCTCCATAACAACAAGAGTCAAGAGATCCATCCATCCCTGCAAATGATAAAATGCCTCGAAAAAGTTCTGCATATTCAAAAATACTTCCGAATTGCTTGAATATCATATTATACTTAAAGACTAATCAACATTCCAAGGTGCAATTTCAAATTGAAAAACCTCACTTAGTTCTTTCAGTAAGATCTGTTTCACTTCATTTAAATCGCATGTTTGACCCAATTCCTTTTGCAGGCTTGTAACTTTCTTATCGGTAATACCACAAGGTACAATATGATTGAAATAAGTTAAATCAGTATTTACATTAAATGCGAAACCATGCATGGTTAGCCATCTGCTGCATTTAACCCCTAACGCCGCAATTTTCCTCTCACCCTCCCCATCTTCATTTTTCAACCAAACACCAGTCAATCCATCGATACGTGTACCTTTCAATCCGTAATGAGCGAGTGTACGAATGATTGCTTCTTCCAAATACCGCATGTACTTGTGAATATCTGTGAAGTAATGCTCCAGGTCAAGTAGTGGGTATCCTACAATTTGGCCTGGACCATGGTAGGTAATATCTCCTCCTCTATTTATTGGAAAATACGTAGCATTAATTTCCTTCAGCTTCTGCTCAGAAATAAGTAAATGAAATGCATCACCGCTTTTACCCAGGGTGTAGACATGCGGGTGCTCAACGAAAATTAATCGATCTACTGTTCCGGTTCCATCAGGCAAACCAGCGCTTCTATTGGCTAATTTTTTTGAAACATTTCGTTGAAACAAATCCTCTTGTAAATCCCAAGTCTCTTTGTATTCCTTGAATCCGAAATCAATAAATTCAACTTGTCGAGACATTTAAATTTTCGACAGTTCGTTCTTCAAAAAGATAATGGCTGGAATGGCGGTGGCATCTTCATTGCGCAACTCAGCTAGGTCTATGCTTAACCAATCTCCAAAATGAATAAGGTAATATGCTCTTTCCAGTCTACTGCTTCCCTTTGCCCATATTTCTTCGATGGTATCGCATTTCTCTGCCATTAATTTTTTACAAATTTCCATCCGAATTTGTGATCTTTTGTGGTCGTCTTCGGCACGAAGTAAAAGAACTGCCACTCTGTTATCACCTCCTGTCCATCCAACAAGTTCATTGTGATTCATCTCTGGAAAAATGTGATGCCAGCACAGCATTTTTGAATTTTCATTGATTTGTTGTCTCCAACGAATAGCTACTCCTTCGTAATTGGCTTCGCTATATAAAATTGGAATACGACTAACTATTTTCCCCGCTAAATTTCTGGTTGCAGAACGAAGTGCATCTTTCTCAGAATTTAAAAGCTCAATTGTATTTTTCAACTCTGACTCGAAATCTCCCGAATAAATTCCATAAGCCTTCAATGTATACAACACTTGAACTGAACTGTAACCAAACATACTTCGTGGTGGATTGCCTCCGGGAATATGTATGCAATTGAAGCCATCCTCCTTTGCAAATCCAGCTATCTTTCCGCCACTCGTAATGCATGAAATGGTAGCACCCTTTTGTTTTGCTTCTTGATACGCCGCAACAGTCTCTTCAGTATCTCCGCTGTAACTTGAGATTACAACCAAGGTTTTACTGCCCACAAAAGCAGGAAGAATATAATCATTGGTGCATATAATGGGCAAGCAACAAGAATCTGCAACTAATTGAGATACAATTTTCCCTCCGATGCCTGAACCCCCTAAACCCGAAATAACTACATTTTCAAATTGACGATCTGTATTTTGAAACTGAGCAGCTTGTCCTATGTTAAGTGCCTCTACCAAATGTTGAGGAAATGCCTCTACCAATGACTTCATATTTTTTTTTGCAAAAATAGGTTGAAATAAATTATACAATCTTAACTAATTGATGTTCTTCACATTTTTTAGCATGCATGGCCATTTTGAATAAGGAAACGCCCTTCTTATCTGCTATGTCTAATAAATCATGCTCACCATCGGCCCAATTCAAAAAATGCATCAACTCATGTACAACCTCTCTATGGTCTTCGTTTGGCATATTGGCGGAAGGATACAATCCTCTTTTACCCAATTGAGGTTCTCCAAAAGGAACTTGATTCACATACTTTTCATTCAACTCAAGGGCTAAAACCATTTGATAAAGAATTTCTACAGATTCCTCCATTGCTGTGAAAGAAATAAAAATCTCATTATCTAAAGACGTATGGTATTCAGCATAGCATTGATATGGTGTACGCATGAAAGAACCAATGGGCAAATTATATCCGGGAGAACAATATTGTCTTTCATCACTTCCTCCAACTGTGAAAGGAATTACTGCGTGTGGCACTTGAATTTGAGACAAAACATGCCTGGAAATTCTGTCTGTAAGTGTATTGCTCTTTCTGCTTTCCTTAAAATGAATTTTTCCATCATCACCACAGCATGTTAAAACCCAACCCGCTCTGCAATTCAATTTCAATTGATTTCCAAATTGAGACAAAAAAGCAATAACACCAATGGTTTCGGGAGCTAATACAAATCGGTAGCTGTATTTCCTTCTTGGAAGTGACGCAATTTTCTGGAACAATCCTGCCATAACTAATGGGCCACTCAATTCATTATTGGCCATGCTAGGATGACATAGGTATGATGAAAAAACAATTTCTTCCTGGGTCTCACCTTTTAAGAGATATTGACCAAAGGTTAGACTACCCATTTTTAAGTCGGAATCAATGAATACACGATATACTCCCTCCTTTGGGCATTTTAACCATTCCTCATGACTCAAACAAAAACCCCATTTTTCTTGATAGTAAGAAGTTACATAAGGAATCGCCTTTGGCTGATTTGGAAGCGTATATACATGCTTTGAAAGCTCATCATAAGTGATTTCTTTATCAATGGGAGCGCTGTAATTTAAAACGTGCAAATTGTGCTCATTAAATTGCGCAATCCGTTCACCACTTGGAAGTTGAATAAATGCGTTCCGAATATTCCATTCTTTGGGAACATCCCAATCATGAACTTTTGTGCCTGTAGGAACTTCTGTCAATTCCAAGGGAATAAGTTCCTGTAATATTTTATACGATTGACGCAAACCATCACCCGTTATGCTTCTGCATATGGGCCAAAGTTGATCGAAATAGAATTTTAAATTGATATTGCTCATGTTTTTCACCAAACAGTCCAACCACCTTCCACAAGCATATTGTCACCGGTTACATACGAAGAGGCATCGCTAAGCAAATACACCAAAGCACCTGCTACTTCATGGTTATAACTCAGCCTTTGCATGGGTGAAAACTGAGCGAAATTGGTTTCAAATTGTGCTTCATGATTGTTCCAAACTCCGTGCGGGGTAATCATATTAACCCGAACTTTTTTCGCTGCCCAGTATGACGCTAAATATCTTGACAATGCATCAATGCCTCCTTTTGAAGCGCTATATGCCGCTGGACAACCCAGCGACGTACCCTTATATAAATTTTGATTAGGAGCTACAACACTGTAGGTAGAAGGAATATTAACTATACTCCCTCCTCCATTCTGGGCCAATGAACTTCCCAAAATTTGACACATTAAAAAGGTGCCTTTTAAGTTCACGTCCATCACTGTATCCCAATTTTCATCAGATACCGTTTCGAAAGGCTCAAAGATTAAATGCGATTTATTCTGATGTGCGTTCACAATTCCGTGGAGTGAAGAGAATTGCTCAAAAACAAAATCACGCAATTGGATGACTGAATTTCTTTCTGCTACATTCAATTCAAACCCTACGCATTTGACCTTATTTCTTTCTGAAAGCTGTTTCGCAAAATCTATTGGATTGGCTTGGGCAATATCTGCTACAACAACATTTCCACCGAACTGCGCAACTGCCTCACAGAACGCCCTTCCAACCAGACCACATGCACCCGTGATGACAATTACTTTTCCCTTCAGTTCGAATTTCTCTCTGAAATTTATTTGAGTGGGATCTGTTGTTCTTATGGGTTCCATTAGTTGAATTTTCGGAATACAGGTTTAATTTCTTCTCCAACAAGGTAATTTTGATAACCCGACTCTAGTGCAAGTTCAAAAACGTTACAACTTTCATCGAATGCGGCTAACATAAAATCAATATCCTCGGTGGTGTGTGAAAACGAGGGTGACAAAATACCCTGATACAAAACTCCACGTTCAATCATTTCTTGCATGAATAAGGTTCTGTAAAAAAAATCAGGTTCCTTTTGAGCATTTTTAACAACCAAACCAACGCACCAATTGAAACCAGTAATTTCAAAATAATCGGTCAAATTTCTTCTCTTTAGAATGTCATGCACTCCACGAATAAAATAATCTCCAATGGCGTGATTGTGTTGAATGACGTTGTTCTTTTCATACACCTCAATGGTGGCCAATGCAGCAGCAATTCCATGGGTTTCACCACCATGGGTTGTACTTACCAAGAACACTTTCGGCTCGCCTGTTCTTCTGATACCTCCATATTCCATAATTTCTTTTTTACCCGTTAATGCGCAGAAAGAAAATCCGTTGGCAATACCTTTTCCCCAAGTACAAAAATCAGGTTCAGCATTAAATTTTTTAATAGATCCAGGAAAATCGGATTTGAATCCTGTTATCATTTCATCCATGATCCACAACGCGCCATGCTTGTGTGCTAATGCTATGGCCTTTTGATAAAAATCAGGTTCCAAAACATTCCATTTCTCCGGCTCAGAGATAACACAAGCAATTTGATTTGGATATTCATTAAACATACGCTCCAAATCTTCTAACGAATCTTGTTTGTATGAAACGGTGAATTGCTTGATTTCATTCGGGATACCGAAATCGCAATTGGTAGAACCAATGAACCAATCATCATAACTATAAAAAGGATGTTCCGCTGGTCTAGCCACAACATGTCTGCCCGTATAAGCTCGAGACAATTTAACAGCAGCAGTAGTTACAACAGATCCATTTTTGGCAAATTTGATCATATCATGTTGTGGAACCAAAGAGAGAAATTTCTCAGCCATCTCCATTTCTATGACACTTGGTCGAGTGAAATTCACCCCCTTTTCCAATTGAGTTCTCACAGCTTCTAGAACTGGCTCATATGCGTGTCCGAGGGAAACACTGTATAAACCCATGAGGGTGTCTAGATATTTATTTCCATCAAGATCCCAACAATAGACACCTTTCGCATGTGTAATTGCAGCAGGTGACTTGATTGGAAACTGATCATCTCCTTTTGAGTAAGTATGGGCACCACCGGGAATTAAATCATGAATTTTTCTTCTGTACTCATCACTCTTTGTGAAGTTCGTGATTTTAGGTAAAGTAATGTTTGTCATTTTACAATTTTATCTTCTCGCAAGGATTTTGCGTATCCTGCATTGATTACACTTTCTTTATTAATCTCTAAAATACTTGGTTCAGACTTTAACAAATCTACTACATCTTGTATTTGAGAAGTATCGGGGTCCAATTTTGTATATAACATTTCAATAAATTCAAAATCAGCGGCAGTATCCACTGACAATTTGAAGTTACATGAGTCATTCATTTTCCGAAACCCCAATGTAAATTTCTTTGAATTTTTTAAGTATGGAATCACGTGCTCACGCTCACTCAGCAATTTCGCTTCAAAAAAAGCCGATTCTAAAGCATGAAACTTAACAACTTCAACATCGAATCCATCTTCAAGAAAAAAAGGTTCTTCATTACTATTTGAAAATAGATCAGTTCCGTAATATTGAAACTGCTTATAGACCCAGTCTACGGTTGATCCATGATGCGTTGCACAATCACTAGTCATGCGAATTACAACATCGTTTTTAACCGCCCCATGCTCAATAGCTGCGTGATAAAATCGAGACAAAACATCCCAATCAGAACCACGAGAATATAGAACATGATTTTGCTTACAAAAATTTGCTATTGCGTCATCTTCGGGATTCGTAGAGGTTACAATTACCAACTTATCGATACAATTGGCTTTTTGTAAGCGTTGAATAATCCATGCTAACATGGGCTTACCGTGCAAATCCTTCATTACTTTTCCAGGAAGTCGTGTTGAACCCATTCGAGCCTGCAAAAGAGCTAAGTTCATTTCATTGAATTTAAAAAGTCCAATCGCATTTGAATATACTCTTTTGTTTTTTCCACAGTATAGTCTGATTGTTCATTCGGAAAATATTTCGGGTTGAAACAAGAGATAAGAATTTGATCCATGTTGTTTCCATCTACAAAAAATCTCCCTTTGTTCACACCTTCAACCACCCAACCGGCCTTCCAGTATGCTTTGAGACTTCCAATATTACCTGCATGAACATCACCGGTAAGCTTTCGAATGTCATAATGTGAAAAGGCCAATTCTGTTCCAAGTTGAATGGCCTCAGTTGCAAGGCCCTTACCCCATTGAGATCGATCGCCAATGACACAAGGCAGGTCTGATATGCGATATTTTGGATGAATGGGGCCAATTTTCAAGTTTCCAATGTGTTTATCATTTTCCACAAGACAGATGGCATGCATAAAGAATGAATTTGTCCTTCTACCTTCTTCAATATAATTACACACCGCTTCCTTGGTTAATTCTTTGCCATTCACATGAAGGAAGGCTGTAACCTCATCATCTGCAAACCATTCTAAATAGGTTTCATTGACATCTGAGAACTCCAATGGTCTTAAATATACTCTGCTCATAACTTATGCTTCGCAACAAGCTGTTCTTTAGAGTTTGACATTTTATCTAAATCCTTGGTCATATTTCCTTCATGCATTCGATAACGATACAAGGGCAGAGGAACGTGGTATATACCGAAGCCTGCGTTTGACCAGCGTATTTGAAGATCCTCCTCCTCTCTGGCAGAAAATGACTCGTCATAAAGACCTATTTTATACAAAAGGTCTTTCCGAAACATAATACCGCAAGCAATTGGTTTCTCACTTGAATCAATATGTTCTATGTGCTGTCCGCGTTCGTTTACGAGGTAGTAATCTATTGCAACAGCATCAATTAAATTGTTTTCACTTAAGAACGTTTTCTGAAGCCTGAGGACTTCAGAATGCAAATAGTCGTCAGCATCTAAAAAAACAACATTTTGACCACGAGCCTTTCTAATTCCAAAATTTCTAGCCGCACTTAAACCCACATTCTTGGTCAAGTTAAACACCCGAACAACATCTTGGTAATTTTCTAAAATTTGAGCTGTCTCGTCCGTAGAGGCATCATTTACAACTATGACTTCGAATTCAGATTTTGGCAGTGACTGGTCTAAAGCGCTACGAATTGCTCTTTCAATGTATTGCGCATAATTGTATGCCGTAATGATGAGGGAAATCATAGAAAATCAGAAATTACTTTTTAGTTTTTTTTGACTCTTCACCGTAACTGTAGCCATTTCCATAACCGTATCCATAACCATAGCCGTAACCATATCCGTATCCGTATCCGTATCGATAGGCATACTTTCCGTAGTAATACCTCCAACGTTTTTGTTTGATATTGTTCAGAAGTAAACTTGTATTATTCAAATTATTTTGTGCCAAAACATCCTCTAAATATTGAATTCCCTGTTTGGTTGCTTTTTGAGTATTCATAACCAAAATACCTCGATCCACTTTTGACAACAGAACCAATGAGTCAGTAATAAGCAAAATTGGAGGTGTATCTACAATAACGAAATCATAGTGTTTCAAGGCATCCTGAAACAAATCAGCAACCAATGAATTCAAAATTAATTCTGATGCATTTGGGGGTACTGGACCAGCAAAAATAACATCCAAATTTTCAACCTTTGACTTGTAGATGAGGTCCTTATAATCAGACTTTCCAATCAAATAATTTGTAACACCAATAGAATTCTGTTGCTTAAACATTTTGTGCACCTTGGGTTTGTGCAAGTCGAAGTCAAGCAAAAGTACCTTTTTGGAAGCCTTGGCTATTGTTGCAGCCAAGTTAGTGGAAACAAAAGTCTTTCCTTCACCGGGATGCAAGGAAGAAACCAAGAGAATCTTAGATCCGTCATCGGGCAATAAATACTGCAAATTTGTTCGAAAAGTACGGAACGCCTCACTGACATTACTCCGGGGGTTTGCAGCAATGGCAATTGGTTCTTTTTCAATTTCCTCATAATGAGGAATTCCGCTAATTACAGGTAGTTTGGTTAACGATTTTAACTCACGAAGATGTTCAATGTGCTCAAAAAACAACATTCGAATCAAACCAATTATTAATGCAAGAAAAATTCCCGCACCAATCCATAAATAGATGATTGATTG
>JBJTWB010000016.1:0-5193 GCA_046081505.1 Bacteroidota bacterium
AGATTGAAATGGAGCAACTTGAATGGGTTGAGGCAAATCACCAATGTTAAAATCGAAATTGCTCACAAATCCAGATCCATTACAAGCCGCTAAGTTCAAAATATCCATGTGAACAGATTCCACACCTTCAGCTAAACCATCTACAAATGCATCAATGTTGAATGAAATGCTTTGAACACCCGGCGGGAAAATAATGGTATCAGGCATTAAAGTATAGTCAACACCATTCACTGCTGTCCCTGTCCAAGTGATAATGGCCATATCTTGAACAGTCAAATCTGAAATTTCAGGACGCGTAAAAGTTAATATTGCTTCACCGCAGTCTTCATAAATAATGTCTGCGTCTGGTCCGCCAACATCCAATACCAAATCTACATCTACCACAGCATTCGAACTGAAAGATCCTGCTTCAAGAATGACTATGGATTCCAAGGCTGTATCTGAGCCGTCTGCAATAGCCAGTCGAATGTGGTATGTTTCTCCACATTGAACAACATGCCAAGCCTCAAGAGAAACGGTGTAACCGTCTTGACAAATATCAACGTTGTTGGGGTTGTCTATGTAGAATCCGCTATTGAGGTTGAGATTCACAGAACTGATTGTAATGGGCAAAACTGGATTTGATCCAGGAACTTGCGCAATGTTTATTGATCCACCGGGGAACCCGGCAGGAGCCGAATAAGGACCTGTGATACCCGGACCAGCAAGGAAGAACGCAAAAATGTCGTTGAATGAGGAATTCACCCATTCCATGTACTCATCACTCCCAAAAATATAATTGAAACGTAGGGTGTCTCCCGTGGGAATGAAGTCGAATTCTAAAATAGCCACATCGTTTACACTTCCTACAGAAAAACTTTGGCCAATCAGTGGCGGTACTGAATTCGCTATGGAGAGCAAATCATTGTTTCCACTGACCTGACATCCGAATGGAATGCTGTTAAATGAACAACCCAAATTGAATGCATGATCGGTTGAAAGTACAACACCTGCGTCGATGTCTAATCCCACGGAATTTCCACCGGTGAATGAAGCGAATTGCTCGGGACAACCGGTGAATTGAATGTTCGATGCTGATACACCACTTCCCAACAAGACGTCGGTAACATAATTAGGAACGGGCATGCTCGTCATTTGCAGCTGCGCATAAAGCGCGGAAGAACTTAAGATGAGAACGCCGAGTAAAAGTTTTTTCATGTAATTGTGGTTAAGTACACTTTTTCTTGACTGCAAATTTAGGCATTTGGTTGCAGCAATCGAGAAGAACTTTATATTCGGATATATGAACGTCGATATTTTAGGAAATGCGGTTGATAATTACTGGAGAAAGGGCGATACAACTCCAGTTAAAATATGGATCAACGGTCATCGAGAACCCGATATGAATCCACAGATTTTCTTTAGAAAATTCCCTTCCATGCTTGGCTATGAGAAATTGGTTATGAAAGCGGTAGAAGGAAGGGTTCTCGATCTCGGATGTTCAGCAGGGTGTCATGCCTTTTATTTAAAAAATGCCCGAGGCATCGAGGTTGAAGGAGTAGAGCTTTCGCCAAAGGCAGTTAAAATTGCGCGTGAGAGGGGGCTTGTAGTGCACAACTTAGACTGGAAAGAATTGTCGAAATCTAATTTTGATCAGGCATTTGCATTGATGAATGGTATGGGATTGGCCCAGTCTTTAGAAGAGCTCGATCTACTTTTGAATAAGCTTAATTTGTGCTTGAAGAAAGGCGGAGTTCTATGGATTGATAGCACAGATGTGACATATGCTGAGGCTTATTGGCCTAAGAAAAATAAGGGATATTTTGGACTTGTAGAGTTTCAGCTCGAATATAAAAAGAAAACACAGCGTTTTCCATGGCTCTTTGTAGATCGAAAAACGGCCATGAAAAAAGCCCGCATGGCGGGCTTTTCTATCGTTGAGTGCAAATTGGAAAAAAACGGACATTATCTGCTTCAATTAAGAAAAATCAGACAAGGACGTTGCTAATTTTTTCCGGGCGTGAAAGATGCGTGATTTTACAGTTCCCATTGGAATACCCATGTGATCTGCAATTTCATCATAGTGAAAACCATCAACAAACATTTGAAACGGAGTTTTGTACTCGTCTGTCAGATTTGAAATGGCCTTACGAATATCTTTTTCATTGATTTGACTGGTAACAGAGTCAAAAGCAGTGCTGTTGTTATTGACAAAAAATTCATTGGCTTGGCCATCTTGAATGAGATTTTGAAGCTTCTTTCTTTTGTAATTGTTGATGAAGATATTTCTCATAATGGTAAACAACCATCCTTTGAAATTCGTTCCGTCTTGAAAATTTTCCTTGTATCGAAGTGCTTTCAGCACAGTGTCTTGCAAAAGATCCTCAGCATCTTCCACGTTTTTCGTGAAGTTGTAAGCGAAGGAGTGAAGTGAGGGTGAATTGACCCGAACCAGTTGATTGAATTCCAATGTGCTCATATTTGTTTAATTATTTAAGGCAAATATTAAACAGAAAAAACGAGCCACCAAACTTTTGTGTAATTATTTTTAAAAAAGATTAAACATTAGAAGGCTTTGAGCAAATCGTCGACAGAATGGTAGGTTGAAATATATAGACTATCGGGAGACTTTATGCCTTGTACATTATAGCCTGTGAAATGGAAATGGCAGTCTGTATCTTGCAGTAATCGAATCAATCGCTTCATATAATCGGGTATTAAGACTGTAGAAGGATGCGTGGTAAATATTGAAACAAAATCAACCGCCCCCAAACGCTGGTAAACTTGTTTAAGGTCATCTGCAGGTACACTTGCTCCCAACATAATGGTTTTGTACCCTCTCAATTTCATGATATACTGGAGCATGAGTATACTCAATT
Organism: Bacteroidota bacterium; assembly: GCA_046081505.1. Classification (GTDB taxonomy): domain Bacteria; phylum Bacteroidota; class Bacteroidia; order Flavobacteriales_D; family Sanyastnellaceae; genus CAIZGX01. The sequence goes on from JBJTWB010000016.1 coordinate 2,859, forward strand.
CATGAATTTCCAGTTCAGGCAAGTACAGCACTACGGGCTTTTTCGTGCGGTCTATGGGGGTTTTTACATTTTCAATGTGAAAAAGTAATTTTTGGCGAATGAGTGCCGAAACAAAATGCTCCTGGGCAGGACAAATGGAATCGGTTTGCCATAGCATGCCTATCTGCTGTAAGAAGGGCATTAATAGCTCTCGAAAAGATGCTTCCAAGCCTTTTTGTTGCACGTACGGATCAAAAACATTTGAAAGCAACTCATCATCGTAATTCAACATGGCTAGTTTCAAAATGTGTGCGTAGTGCTCTTGCCCTTGTTGGTCTGTAGCATGCTTGTTAATGACCTCTCGTATTTGATCGTCGGTCATTTTCGCGATTGCCGAAATTTTGTAACCCAGGCTATTGAGTAATGAAATATTCAACAACACTTTTAAGTCGCGATCAGAATATTTGCGAATGTTTGTATCGGTACGCTCTGGTCGCAAGATGCCATAGCGTTGCTCCCAAATCCGAATGGTATGGGCTTTGACTCCTGAAAAATTTTCAAGATTCTTGATAGAGAATTCTTGCGTCATCATAGGCTTAGTTCCCTCTTAACATTCATTCATGTGAATTGTTCAAGTTGTTAGGTCTTTCCTGCTTATTTTTAACCCATGCAATTAATTGTTTTTGATGATTCCTCGTTGAATTTATTTCATCCCATTACACTGACAAGGTCTTTGAGTCAAATAACCATAGGTAAGTATACCGCTGTGGAACGCTATCAACATGCACTAGACATTGAAGAAGTTTATGTATCAACTGCCACGTCACTTCAGAAATTATATGAGTCACCAAAGAGCGTAGAGACCCTATGGATCAATTCACGTGTGGTTCCTACAGACCACTTCATTGAACAACTCAACAACTTGCCAGCAAATACCGCTTTGACCCAAGATGAATTGGTTTTGGCGGCCAAAACATCTCAGGCCGAATTCAGCTCGTGGGAAGACGAAATTGTTGTGGAGGGGCATATACTCCTTCAAAACATAACTGATATTTTTCGGTTGGTGGGTGATTTCATTGCTTTTGATTTCGATCACCACGCCTTAATTCGGCCAAGTTTGTCGAGTTATCAATTGCTCTTTGGGGATTATGAAAAACTCAGTATATCTTCCTCAGCGAAATTGTTGAATTGTACGTTGAACACCGTCGATGGACCCATCATCATTGATTCGGGGGCTGAAATTCAAGAGGGAGTTCATTTGCGAGGCCCACTTTACATTGGTAAAAATGCACAAATCAAAATGGGGGCAAGAATCTCTGGACCAACAAGCATTGGTGAAGAGTGCAGGATTGGCGGGGAAGTAGTGAACTGTGTTATTCTGCCTTTTTCAAACAAAGGACATGACGGATTCCTTGGGAATGCGGTCATTGGTTCTTGGGTGAATCTTGGAGCGGATACCAACGGAAGCAACCTAAAGAACAATTACAGTGAAATTTCAATTCAATTGGAATTTGAAAAGCGTTTGATTCAGACAGGGCTGCTTTTTTGCGGTCCATTGATTGGAGATCATTCGAAAACCGGAATCAATACCATGCTGAACACCGCAACCTACATTGGTGTGGCTTCAAATGTTTTTGGAAGTGATTTCCCACAAAAATGTATTCCATCATTTTCTTGGAAAGACGCATCAACAATTCATCAATTGGAAAAGGCCATTCAAACAGCAGAAAGAATGATGGCAAGAAGAGGGAAGGAAATGAGTGGAGTAGAAAAAGAAATATTAGAACAAATTTATTTATTGCGTGTCAGCTAATGCGGTCAATCCGTCAGAAATAAAGCTTGGCATTGACATTGAAACAGAGGCGACATGAATTTTGAGAACGACCCTTATCTATTCAACGAAGAAGAATCGAATAATCATGATTTTATTCCGTTGATTTCCGCAGAAGATGAAGACCAAATGGACCAAGAAGATACTCCCGAAGTATTGTCTATTTTACCCTTGCGGAATACCGTTTTATTTCCGGGCGTAGTTATTCCAATTACGGTTGGAAGAGACCGAAGTATTCGGCTTATTCAAGATGCGAATACAGGAACGAAGCTCATTGGAGTGGTAGCTCAGCGAAATGCGGAAATTGAAGACCCCGGATTTTCAGATATACACACCATTGGAACACAAGCCACCATCTTGCGTATGTTGCGCATGCCTGATGGAAGTACTACGGTTATTTTGCAAGGTAAAAAACGCTTTGAAATAAAAGGAATGGTGCAATCAGTCCCCTATTTCAAAGCACAGGTAGAGGCCTTCCATGAAACCAATAACAACGCAAAGAATAAAGAACAACAAGCATTGTAT
>JBJTWB010000017.1:0-1567 GCA_046081505.1 Bacteroidota bacterium
TCCTTATTCGACACCTATATTTCTTCCCCATTCATTTGGAATTACAGAAATAAAATGGAATATAGTTTTGGCGCAATTCGATTTGATTTAGATACCAAAGAAGAGCTCGATGAATTTGCATTGGGATTCAAACACAGAGGTACCTGGTGGATGGTTGAAAATCTTGATCGAGAATCAGGACTTTTCGATGCTACCTGGGAAAACAACTTATTCCGTATCCGAGAACACTGCGAAAAAACAGGCCTTCCACCATGGCATGCACCCAAGCGCGAAGGATTCTTCAGATATATTGTAGTGCGAAAATCATTCAAACAAGACCAGTTACTCATCAATCTTGTAACAAGTAGCAGCCACCTGAATGAATTTGATTTTTCCAAATTCCAACATCTTATATTGGATATTTTAGGTGACCGATGTGCCGGAATTATTCACACATTGAATGACGATACTGGCGACAGATCAGAACCATTAAAGGGTTCTTCAAAACTCATGTATGGCTCTGAAGAAATGACCGAAGAACTATTGGAACTTTCGTTTCAAATGAACATGAAAAGCTTTTTTCAGACCAATCCTAAAAGTGCCGAACTTCTTTATAACAAAGCCATTGAATACTGTGCATTCGAGAATAATGAAGGTACCATTCTAGATTTATTTTGCGGAACAGGAACCATAGGTCAACTCATTGCAAAGCGAACCGGGCTTCCCATAGTAGGTGTTGATATTGTTGAAGAGGCCATTGAAGACGCTCGAACAAATGCAGCAAAAAATAACATTTCAAATGCTAGATTTATCGCTGCAGACGTTGGCAAATTCTTATTGGAGCATCCCGAATTCACAGACCAAATACATACGTTAGTATTAGATCCCCCACGCGGAGGAATAGCACCGAAAACACTTCGAAAAGTAATTGCTTTGGGAGCAAAAAGAATGGTATACATCAGTTGCAATCCAGCAACCCAAGCAAGAGATTGCGAAGCACTAGCGCTCGCTGGATATGAACTGAAAAAACTAAGTTTTGTCGATCAATTTCCGCACACCTCGCATTTAGAGGCTATCGGAATTTTTGAAAGAAATTGAACATTCTCTTGACAAAGTTGTTTACTAGTCATCAAGGTCAATGAATAGTCATTGGGTTTTGGTTAAGGTTAATCAAAAAAAGATCGTTAACGAACGACCTTTTTTTTACCTATACTATGAACAAACATTATTTCGTGGCATCATCTTGCTCCATGAAATTTTGCAACCAACCCAAAATGTCTATTTTATTTGATGGCTTCCGTGATTTTCCCTTTGGTTCCACAACCGTTTCTTCCTCTTGAGTCTCTTCTGACTGACTCACCTGCCTTGGCTCCTCTACAACTGATTCTTCCTGCGTTTCAGTCTGTTCGAACTTTTCAAATTCATTCTCCATCTCTGCTGTCGCTTGAATCTCCTCGTTTTTATTCAAGGTATCTAAAACATCCTCAAATGTGAGTGACTTCATGGTACTATAATCCATTGCGGGTTGCGGAACCTCCTGCATCACTGCACTAGGTTCTTCATCAACTAACAATAACGGATCTGTATA
>JBJTWB010000018.1:0-3690 GCA_046081505.1 Bacteroidota bacterium
CTGTTGCCAAAAGCCATTTGTAGTTGCATTTTCCCTTTTGAAAATGTTAGAATTTCTCTTCCCATTTTTCTCCACAAGAGAACTTTTACAATGCGATAAAAAAAGTAGGCCCATAGACCAGCGCTTACTCCAAAAAACATACGCTCGCTGGGAACTTGCGAGGTAAAGGCATAAAAAATAAAAACACCACCGCAGAAGGTCCAAGCTAATATCCAAGCGTATAGCAGAGCCTCTTGCCAGCGTTCTATCTGCTGACCGATGCTAATTTTCAGTTCTTCTTTCGAACGTTCAATTCGAATTCTTTTTCCGATAAAAATGGGTTGACTATTCATGACTTAAAACGTTCGCATAAATGGCCTCGTATTGAGGCAAAACTGTTTTTAAACTAAATGATTCTGACCGTTCTTTGGCTTGTCTTTTGAATTTGTTTAATTGGTCAGGTGATTCGATCAAATATAAAACTTGTTTGGCCATTTCATTCACATCTCCAACATCACTCATGAGTCCTGAAACACCGTGTCTATTTAATTCTGGAAGACCGCCGGCATTGGATGAAATAACTGGGACTCCGCATGCCATGGCCTCGAGCGCTGCCAAACCAAAACTCTCCGATTCAGATGGAAGTAACATGACATCTGCGGCTGATAGAAGTTCCATTGGATTTTTTACATTTCCAACGAAAACAACATTTTGCAATTGGTGTTCACGAGCATACTGCTCGGCCTTTGAGCGCTCCGGACCATCACCGATGAGTACGAGCGTTGCATGCTGTTGCTCTCTCACTTTTTCAAAAACTTGCATAACATCCATGACTCTTTTTACAGGTCGGAAATTTGAAATATGAATTAGCAATGGATTTCCTTCTGGAACATATTCTTCACGGAGCGCTTGTTTTATTTCGTTGGAAATATGCTGTGGTTCAATGAAGTTGGGAACAACTTGAATTTCTTTGTTAATTCCAAAAAGTTTGTAGGTGTCGGTTTTGAGACTTTGCGAAACCGCGGTGACCGCATCACTTTCGTTGATGGCAAAACTAATGACCGGTTCGAACGAAGCGTCTCTACCAAGTAAGGTAATGTCTGTGCCATGTAAGGTAGTGATGAATGGCAGATGGTGACCATTGGCTCTTAAAATCTGTTTGGCCATGTATGCGGCACTTGCATGTGGAATGGCGTAGTGGACATGCAGTAAATCTAATTTTTCGTGAAGGGCAACATCGACCATTTTCGAAGCCAAAACCAACTCATAGGGTGGATATAAAAAAAGTGGATAATCGCTGACATTGACTTCATGGTAGCGCACGTTTTTTCTGAGTGACCCCAAACGTACTGGTTGTGAATAGGTAATGAAATGAATTTCGTGCCCCTTTTCTGCAAGCGCTTTTCCCAATTCCGTTGCCACTACTCCACTGCCTCCAAAAGTTGGATAGCATACAATTCCTATCTTCAATTGCCTCATGTTATGCATGAAACAAAGGTAATGTTAATCGGTTCAAGTTATTTGACCGGGAACACCTTATAAATTTCTTCCTGAATTTTCATTCGAGTTTTTAAGTCGTTGATTTTCCAATTCTCTGCATTAGGAAAAGTTCTGTTCGATAAGAACACATAAACGGTATTGTTGGCAGGATCTGCCCAAGCCAAAGTACCTGTAAATCCGGTGTGTCCAAAGCTTTGTTTTGAGGCACTCGGTCCGGTTGATCCTGACCACGCCTCAGAAGAGGGTTTGTCAAAAATTAACCCTCTCCGGTTGTTCGGGAAATAGCAGGTGTTGAAGTCTGAAATAACTTGTTTAGAAAGATATTGCGTTCCTGCATATTCTCCCCCGTTAAGAAGCATTTGCATCAACGCTGCAACATCAGTTGCATTCGAGAATAATCCGGCATGACCCGCAATACCGCCAAGAAGTGCAGCTCCTTGATCATGCACATATCCTTTCACTATTTGCTTTCTCCACTTGGTATCATTCTCTGTCTCCGCAATGCGAGAAAGCGGAATTCTTTGAGTCGGCAAGTAACCAATGGTTGAAAGATGCATGGGTTCATAAAATTCCTTTTGAAGAAATGCATCTAGGGTTGTACCCGTTAATTTCTCTATTATTTTTTTATAGTAGTAATAACCTAAGTCACTGTATTTATAGCCTTGACTTGGGTTGATTTCTGCATTTAAAATCTCAGCGTAAATTTTTTCAGTGATTTCCTTCGTTGTAAATAAATCTTGTGCCACGGGATTGCAACATAAATCTGAGTGTGTCTTCGACAAGCATTCGCCATTCCATTCACCGTTGTTTAAAGTGGTTAGTGGAACGAAATCTTTCCAACCTGGCAATCCGGCGGTATGAGCAAACATGTGCTTCAACGACAAAGATGCGTGCGGGTGCCCTTGTGGGAATTCAAGGTAGTCTCCCAATTTTGCTTGAATATTCAACTTCCCTTCATCGACCAGTTTCATGAGAGCGAGCCCGGTTCCTAGCATTTTGGTAACAGAAGCTAAATCGTAAACTGTATTTTCATTGACTACATTACCTCCCTCATAATTCGTACTTCCAAAATTTTTATCATAGACCACCAAGCCATCTTTGAGGATTACAATAGAGCAACCCGGAAATGCTTTTTGAGCAATACCGTCTTTTGCAATTTTATCTATTTGCGAAAAGATTTGGTCCAAATCTCCGGTAACATCAACGCTCACATTGCCCATCATATCTTCTTGATAAACGCTTCCTGAATTGTTTGTCACATTCGACGCCGATTTTACGTTGAATAAACCGGTGAATTCCAGCGGGTAATGCTTATCTGTGCGACAGGCTTTTATTTGACTTCCCTCACCCGCCTTGAAAACATGCGCTGAAACAGGCAAACTACCATTGAGATCTGAACTACCACCCAATGCATTGGCTGCAGCGAATTGGGTTAACGCATCGCCCTGATAGGCTATGATGAAATTTTTGATTCCTTTCCAATCACCGCCATTCAAAATGTAGGGACATCCGAAAATAACCACTGAAGTTGGGGCTACAGTTTGCATTTTTTCAGAAACTAAAATTGAATTTTCCGCAACCCCAAAATGATCGGCAGCTTTGTTGTTCGTCCCTAAGTATGCAACAACAATTCGGGTTACATTTTTTCCTTTCAACTTTGCTGATGCATCAAGAATCTTCTGCTGATCAACATCTTTCGGAAGTGAAACTGCTTCTACGTCATAGAAATTTTTCAAGCCTTGAACAAAAGCCGTGTTTGCTTGATCTCCGATGATACAAACCCCTATGCGCTCATCTTTTTTCAATGGCCAAACTTCATCGCCCAATTGGGTAATGCTAGCTTCTATTAATTCTCTTTTTATTCGAATAGCATCGCCGTTATTTAAATCATCATGAATTCCTTTCACTTGAATTTTCATCTTTCTGTTTACTGATGCCAATTCTTTTGCCTTCAGAATTCGAAGCACTTTTTCATTGATATCGGCTTCGGTTAAGCGTCCTGATGCCAGGGCCTCTTTTACTTTTTTGATTGCCAATGGAACATCAAGTGGAAAAAGTACAATGTCATTTCCTGCTATTAATGCCCGAATATCAGCCTCACCTGCAGGAAAATACTTCGCTACCCCTTGCATATTCATGGCATCTGTTAAAACTAAGCCATCGAATTTCATTTGTTTTCGAAGAATATCTGTAACAATGGTTTTGGATAAA
>JBJTWB010000019.1:0-8798 GCA_046081505.1 Bacteroidota bacterium
ATAACCCTGCTCATGTGTACCATGAAACCAAGCGTCTCTTGCACCCAAGAGATGCAACTGATCGGATTCAAAATCTGGGTAAATAATTAATTCACCACCAACTGGAATGGAATTACACTCCTTCCTATCTTGAATCTTACTGGAAATTTTAAGATAATCATTCAACCCTTGCAATTGACTTGCATTCGAACTAAAAAATAAAATTTCATTTTGAATGAAAGCGAAATATGATAAGCCTTCCGTTTGTGGATAACCGAACGCCAAACGACTTCCCAAAGGAAAACTACGCACCGTTTGAGCAGATGAGTCGGACATCCATTTCAATGTAGACGATTCATTTACACCTAAAAAATAAATTCTTTCTGAACCTAAATTTTGAATTCTGAAACTACCCCACTCGCCGGTTGCATTAGCATGAAACCAATTCTTGAATGATTCCCCAAGAAATGATTCATGTTCAATTTCTCGTTCTAAAAATATTTTTTTCAAACTACTATCAGCCTCCTGCATGGAGATATCTAATAAAAACTGACCATTTCCGAAATGTCTAGCATGAATATCCATTGCCTCACTAGGCAGCAAACTCACAGCTTGAAACGAACCAGTTAACGAGTCTCTCTCAGAAGTGGAACATGAAATTTTAGTAAGTTGCGTTGTGCCACTTCGATTGAATTGCTCCCACAACTCCCACGAATTCACATTTTTCATGATCAGACTCAAACTCGCATCTGCAGACTTCTTTTCATAAATACAAGCGAATGATGTATCTGAATGAATGGATTGTTCAACGGCTATTGGCGTGTAATCATGCGTTGAGAAGACAATAAAATCATTCAGTTGAACGAACTTCAGCCCACCTAATTTTTCTTTTAATTGTATTATCGCCTTTTCATTTTTGCAGTCGGGTAAAATGAAAAACACCTTTCCTTCTGCTTGAAAAACCCAACAATTCATTTCTTTCAACATCGGCTGTCCTTTGAAATAGGCGTTGATCGATTCGAGTGGGAAGTGAGTGCCTGTAAGTTCATCTAGTTTCAACTGATCGAGGCCACTGAGTTTACTTTCATTCAAGATGAGAATCCAGCTTGAATTTGAGGGAATCAATTCAGTGGGATCTTTTTTCGTAACCACTTGAGAAGAAAAAAAGAAATAAAAAAACACAACCACACTGGCAAAAAGACTGGTGATTGAAAGAAAAGCGAAATGCTTGCGAAACCAATTCATCAGTACGAAAATACTTGTGTTCCTCAAACTCATTCCAATGAAAAAGGGCTGTCTTACAACAGCCCTTTGTTAATGACTTCCAATATTATTTCGACAATACGCTACGTGAAATAACAATTTTCTGAACTTCACTTGTACCCTCATAGATCTGCGTAATTTTCGCGTCTCTCATTAATCTTTCCACGTGATATTCTTTCACGAATCCGTATCCGCCGTGAATTTGAACCGCTTCAACCGTATGTTTCATGGCTACGTGTGACGCATACAATTTTGCAATTGCAGAAGCCTCATCGTAATTCATTCCTTGGTCTTTCATCCAAGCCGCTTTGTATACAAGCAAACGAGCCGCTTCAATTTCAGTAGCCATATCGGCCAATTTAAATGCAATGGCCTGGTGTTGAGAAATCTCCTTTCCAAAGGCTTTGCGTTCTTTCGAATATGCCAATGACAATTCATACGCTCCGGCCGCGATTCCAAGGGCTTGTGCCGCGATTCCAATGCGACCACCACTCAACGTTTTCATTGCGAATTTGAATCCGAATCCGTCTTCACCAATTCTATTTGCCTTCGGCACCTTCACGTCATTGAATAAAAGCGTATGTGTATCACTTGCGCGGATTCCCATTTTATTTTCCTTCGCCCCTACTACGAATCCTTCCATTCCGCGCTCTACTATAAAGGCGTTAATTCCTTTGTGACCCTTCTCAACGTCTGTTTGAGCAATAACCAAATAAATACTTGCACTGCTACCATTGGTAATCCAATTTTTCGTGCCATTTAGAAGGTAGTGATCTCCCATATCAATGGCTGTAGTGCGCTGCGAAGTGGCATCGGAACCTGCCTCTGGTTCAGACAAACAAAAAGCCCCAATTTTTTCACCGCTAGCAAGTGGCTTCAGGTATTTTTCTTTTTGTTCCTCTGAACCATATTCTTGCAAACCGTAGCATACAAGTGAATTGTTAACACTCATACAAACTGACGTAGATGCATCTATTTTAGATATCTCCTCCATGGCCAGCACATAAGACAAAGTGTCCATACCACTGCCACTGTATTCCTCTTTGACCATCATTCCCATGAATCCGAGTTCAGCGAGCTGTTTAATCTCTTCAACTGGAAATTTCTGATGTTCGTCGCGTTCAATTACACCGGCCTTAAGTACATTTTGAGCAAAGTCTCTTGCTGCAGCCTGAACGGCTTTGTGTTCTTCAGATAATTCGAAATGCATAATGTTGGTTTTAGTTCATTGCTAAAGCGCTGCAAAGAAACGAAAACAAGGCTTAAATAAAAAGCCCTTCTTTTCGGGAAGGGCTTTTTTTTAGTATTTTTTTCTTATTGAAGAGGTACCATAACCAAACCGTTGGTTATGTTCACAGTAGATGTACCTCCGGAGTTTTTCATGGTACCGCTAAACGTGTAACGAATACCGCCAGGAACAGGAGAACTGCGGAATTTGACTACGTTCACTGTAGCAGTTGACCCTGTGAAGGCTGTGCTGTAAGCAACAGCCATGTCATTGGTGAAGGCTACAACACTATTTGGATTATTAGCAGGACCAATATTGATGGTTGTACCATCTACCCATCCGGCTACAGGTTGAGCCATGGTAAACGCAATTGTACCTCCTTGTAAAGTTGTCCCTGTAATTGTTACTGTACCACCGGCATAAGAGAATGTGCATGTTGAAGCTACTGCTACGTGATTCACTCCGTTAGCAGTAAAGGAAATAATGGTATCACAAGCCATGCAGGTAGAACCTCCACAATCTGTCCAAAATTCGTTTCCATCAATCATACCGTTTGTGCAGTTACCGTCTGTTGCGCAAGGAGGACAATTCAAACCTCCACAATCGATACCGATTTCTGTACCATTCATGATACCATCAGTGCAGGTTGGACAAGGGTCGCAGTAGGTACCGCCACAGTCGATTTGAGTTTCAGTTCCATTTAAAATTCCATCTCCACAAAGCGCTGAACATGGACCGCAAGAAGAACCTCCACAGTCAATTCCTGCTTCGTCACCGTCTTGAATACAGTTTGCGCAAGGGGAACATGGTCCGCATTCGCCACCACAGTCTACGCAGGTTTCTCCATATTCTGGTTGCCAGATTCCGTCTATACAGTGATCGCATTGTTCACAATTCGGACCACCACAGTCAACCAACTGTTCATCGTTATTCAAAATTCCATCATAACAATTTGGTGGAATTTTATTGTCGTCATTTAAGCATCCACTAAGCGTAAAAACAACACTTAACGAAAAGAAAATCATAAAAATGTTTACAAATTTTTTCATTTTCCCGAGGGGTTTAGGTGCACGAATATACAAAAAGACTGCATAAGTTGAAAAAGAGTTGCAACGAGCTATAGGCTACCTTTGTCAAATATTGGAATCGCAAATGACCATTTGGAAAAAAAAATATGAATTAAATCGGAAAGAGCAGGCCCTGTCATTGATTGAGCGCATTCATATATCAAGAGGAATAAATTCGCCTCTTGACCTAAAAAAATTCACTCATCGCAGCCCCAATCAATTTCTTAATCCTTCCCTATTAAAAGATCTCGATCATGCCGTCGAGCGACTTTTGAAAGCAAAAGATGCCAATGAAACCATATTAATTTTCGGTGATTATGATGTAGATGGCACAACCTCCGTCTCTATGTTCTACGGCTATTTGCGCGATCTGGGGTTCAAGGTAGCATATTATATCCCAGACAGATACAAAGAAGGCTATGGATTTTCCATGACCGGAGCAATGTATGCCATTGAGCATCATTTCAACCTAGTTATTACCTTAGACTGCGGAGTTAAGGACGGAGAGCGAATAAAACTTTGTCAAGATCACGGCATTGATGTCATTGTGTGTGACCACCACACTCCAAGTAAATTACCCGTTGCTTACGCCATCATTAACCCCAAACGTTCCGATTGCAATTATCCAAACAAAGGATTAAGCGGATGTGGAGTTGGATTTAAACTTTTGCAAGGAATAACAAGAGCGCTTCAGTTAAACGAGAACAGACTTTATTATTATCTTGATTTTGTAGCTCTTTCAACGGCTGCAGATATTGTTCCCTTCACAGAAGAAAATCAATTGTTCGTATACTTTGGTTTGGGGGTGATGAACAAGAAACTGCGGCCTGGTCTTGAAGCTATGTTTAAACTTTCCTCATCGAAATCAACAATCATTGGGGTTCAAGAGATGGTATTCATTTTCGCGCCGCGCATCAACGCCGCAGGTCGAATTTTTGCGGGCAAACGCAGCGTTGACCTCATGCTGAGCAAGGATCTTGAATCGGCAATGATAATTGCGAAAGAAATTGAAGCTTACAACAAAGAGCGACGATTTTTAGATCAAGAAATTGCACTTGAAGCTTTTGATCAAATCGCCAATGATTCATTTCACACAAATAGTGCTGTAACAATTGTAAAAAAGGAAGGTTGGCATAAGGGAGTTGTGGGCATTGTTGCCTCACGATTGATTGAAAAAATATACAAGCCCACTCTTGTTCTTACAGAGCAGGAAGGGACTATTTCAGGGAGTGCGCGAAGTATACCAGGGGTTGACATGTATGAATCATTGCAGGCGTGCAGTGAACATCTCACACAATTTGGTGGACACACTATGGCTGCTGGCTTATCCCTTCCCTCGGAAAATTTTGAATTGTTTCGAGAGAAGTTCAATTCAGTCATTCAAGAACAATGTAAAGATGGTTTATTTGAACGGATTCAATGCTTTGATGAAGTCATTGAGCTTACTGAAATCAATATGGACCTTTACAATCAAATTCAGTTATTATCCCCTTTCGGCCCTGAAATGGAAGAACCCATTTTTCAAGTAAAGCATCTTATTGATACGGGCTACTCACGTGCTGTTGGTTCTGACCAAAGTCACCTCTCACTCTCACTTCAAGAAGTAAAAACAGGTGTAGTCATTAAAGGAATATTTTTTAAAGGCGCTGAATTACTGACTTTGTTAAAATCTAAACAGCCCATAGATATTCTATGCAAGTTGACTTTAAACACATGGAACAACCAAGAAAACATTGAAATTGAGATTAAAGATCTTCGATTATCTGAAAGTTAAAGCTTCCAACCTTGTGCCTTCAACTCAACAACACCACCTCCGTTAGTTTCTAAAATATTCTTCTCATCAGCTGGCGTTGCGTGTCCAATTACAGAGAAATTGGGATTCCCTTTTATTTTCTCGTAATCGTCCATAGAGATCGTAAACAAGAGCTCATAATCTTCACCTCCATTCAATGCGCAAGTTGTAGGATCTATATTGAGTTCCTTGGCACAGGATTGAACCTCTCGAGAAACAGGGATTTTATCTTCGAAAACTCGGAACGAGCAATTGCTATTCTCTGCGAGGTGAATGATTTCACTTGAGAGTCCGTCTGAAATATCGATCATTGCTGTTGGCTTAACTTCCAATTGTTCCAACAACTGCACAACATCTAATCGGGCCTCTGGTTTAAGTTGCCTTCCAATAACATAATCGTATCCTTCCAATAATGGCTGGGCCCCAGGAGCAGCGAGAAACACTTCCTTCTCTCTTTCCAATATTTGCAATCCCAAGTATGCCCCTCCAAGATCACCCGTTACAACTAATAAATCATTCGGTTTTGCTCCAGATCTGAGCGATAGTTTTTCAGGCTTATTGAATCCAATGGCTGTGATAGAAATGGCGCAGCCGTTTGCAATGGTGGTGGTATCTCCTCCAACTAAATCAACACCATACGCTTCGCATGCCGCCAACATTCCAGAGTACAACTCTTCCAATGCTTCCACACTGTATTTACTACTTACAGCTATGCTCACGGTAAACTGCGTTGGCTTTGCGTTCATGGCACAAACATCACTTAAATTAACCACTACCGCTTTGTAACCGAGATGCTTTAGCGGAGTATACATCAAATCAAAATGAACTCCCTCAACCAAAAAGTCTGTAGTTAAAACCAAGTGCTCCCCTGGAGGTGGTGAAATAATTGCTGCATCATCGCCGGCATCTTTAATGGTAGAATTAACTTTAGGAATGAAATACTGAACCAAGTGATTGATTAGACCGAATTCACCCATTGAACTTAACTCTGTGCGTGTTGTATTTTCCATGCTGCAAAGATAGCTTTAAAGATGCGTTGCATGTTCCCAAACCAAACGAATGGACGGATAAGTATCATTTATAAAATTCTTTACATCTGCTTTTTTTATCCAATTTACCCAAGCAATTCCCTCTTCTGTTTGAGGCGTTAATTCCGGACACCCCGCAACTTTCATTTTATACCATGCTGTTCGCTTCAAAATTAATTTTTCATTTTGAACATACGTGTGATACGTATCCATGATTTTTTCATTCAATTCTAAATTATGAACCCCCGTCTCTTCTTCCACTTCTCGCAGTGCACCCTCCGACTCCGATTCACCCAACTCCAATTTCCCCTTCGGTAAATCCATTAGATTGAATCGATTCATAAAAAGAAAATCGCCGTTGCCATTGCAAACCAATCCACCAGCCGCGACTATGAGCTTTTTATTTGACGCGAAATGCTCAAATTCACTTTGTGAAAAAGTTAATACTTGACCTTCGTGTTGTACGATGTATTTTTGTTCCATGGATTCAAATGTAGAAGTAGGTTTACAAGTAGCAGAATATTTATTGCAAATTAAGGCCATAGAATTAAAGCCATCTCATCCTTTCACCTGGGCAAGCGGACTGAAGTCTCCTATTTATTGTGACAACAGAAAGACGCTGTCTTATCCTACGTTACGTACGCACATTCGTCAGCAATTCGTTCAAGCCATTCAAAAGGAATTCGGACCAGTAGACGTAATAGTTGGGGTAGCTACTGGCGGTATTGCAATTGGCGCATTGATTGCCCAAGAGATGGGACTTCCATTTGCTTATGTTCGCAGTGAAGCCAAAAAACATGGACTTGGAAATCAAGTGGAAGGTGTAATTGAACCCAACCAGAAAGTTCTTGTGATTGAGGACCTAGTAAGCACTGGGAAGAGTAGTTTGGCTGCGGTAGACGCCTTGAGGCATATTGAGGCAGAGGTTGTTGGAATGGTTGCCATTTTCACATACGATTTTCAACAAGCAACAGATGCCTTTCAGGCTGCTAAGGTGAAATTACATACCCTCACAAACTACCATTTACTCTTAGAGAAGGCAGTTCAAAAAGAGTATGTGACAGAAGATCAATTGGAAACATTACGCAACTGGAGAAAAAGCCCTGCTGCATGGAGTGAAGCATATTTAAATCAATAAAATTCATGGCTCAATTCGAAAGCAAACACGTTCAGGTTTCTGGAAAGATGGAAGATATTCATGCTTTCCTTCAAAAAATGGAAAACATTCAATTGCTGTTACCAAAGGATAAAATATCGAATTGGAGCTGTACCGAAAATTCATGTACTTTCAAAATTCAAAATGTATACACTTTCACGTTGATTCGAACTCAGTCCAATGTATCGGAATCAGAGGCATTCACCGAATTCACCACCTCCGAAGATAGTCCATTTGCATTCACACTAAAAGCCATCATACAGCCGAAAGATGCGGGCTGCAATTGCTATCAATTGTGCCAAGCCAACATCAACCCCTTCATGGAGATGATGGTAAAAGGTCCCCTGCAATCTCTCTTCGATTATATGGCTGATCGTTTGCAAAAAGTGTTTCAAGAGGCACAATGAAGTGTTTCAAGAAAATGATGTATCTTGCCTTCCATGTATCCACGTTTATTTGATTTTCTAGAAAAACAGCTACAACATCTTCCATTGGAGGAAATGATGAAGAGCAAAGTAAATGGTGAATGGAAATCCATTTCAACAGCATCTTTTTACAATCAAACCTATCAATTATCATCGGGTCTGCTCAATGCGGGAATTTTGCGTGGTGATAAAATTGCACTCATTACAGATGGAAATCGAATGGAATGGAACATCTGCGACCATGCCATTTTACAAATAGGAGCAATTGATGTTCCTGTTTACCCCACCATGTCAGCATCAGACATTGAATATATTCTAAACCACAGTGAAGCCGTTATTTGCCTTGTTTCAAATCACGACCTCTACGAAAAAGTAGCGAGTATAAAGGATAATTGTGGCGCCTTGCGCGAAATTTTCACCTTTGAGAAATATGGAGACACCAAGCATTGGCTTGAATTGTTTGATGAACAGGTTTCTCACCGAGATCAAATCAATGAAATTAAAAGTGAAATTAAGTCCGATGAGTTAGCCACCATCATTTATACTTCAGGCACAACAGGACTTCCGAAAGGAGTCATGTTATCTCACGCCAATATTGCTAGCAATGTTCAGAATTCGCTTGATCGACTTCCACCTCTTGAAAAAGGAAAATCGCGTTGCCTCAGTTTCTTACCATGTTGCCACATTTATGAGCGCATGCTGCATTATTTATACATTGAAAACAGTGTAGAAATGACTTTAACGGGAATGGAAAATATAAAAGATGATTTAATCCTGACCCGTCCTCATATTTTTACTGCCGTTCCTCGATTACTTGAGAAGTTTTTTGATGGCATCATGGCAAAAGGAGAAAGTAATAC
>JBJTWB010000020.1:0-1001 GCA_046081505.1 Bacteroidota bacterium
AAACGAGAAAAGATTGTACGATTTAATTTGGAAGAGGACCTTAGCGAGTCAAATGGCTGATGCAGAATTGGAAAAAACAACGGCCACAATTCAAATTTCAACCCGGAAAGAAGAACTCGTAGCAAAGGGCGAAGTAGTTAAGTTTGAAGGTTTCCTTAAGGTATACTCAGAAGGTAAGGACGATGATGATTCTGAGGAAAGCGGAATGTTACCTCCCATCATGGAAGGGCAGATTTTGCCATTAAAAGAACTCGTAGCAACTCAAAAGTTTACACAAAAGCCGCCACGGTATTCGGAAGCGAGTTTGGTAAAGAAAATGGAAGAATTGGGAATTGGTCGACCTTCAACCTATGCGTCTACAATTTCCACCATACAGGCAAGGGAGTATGTTGAAAAACGTGATCAGGACGGCACGCCAAGAGCTTACGTTCAATTGATTTTGACTAATGATCAAATTCAAGATAATACACTCCATGAAAACACGGGTGCAGAAAAATCAAAAATGTTCCCTACCGATATTGGTCGTGTTGTAAATGATTTCCTTGTTGAATATTTTCCGTCCATTGTTGACTTTGGATTTACTGCCAAAGTGGAGGAGGAGTTTGATATTATTGCTGAGGGAAAGATGGATTGGAAAGACATGCTGCATCGATTTTACTCACCCTTTCATGAAACAGTAGAAAGAACAAAACAAGAGGCTTAGAGAGCATCTGGAGAAAGAGAATTGGGTAATGATCCTGCAACAGGCAAACGAGTTAGTGCGCGAATTGGTCGTTTTGGCCCTATGATTCAATTGGGTGATGCAGAAGATACAGATAAAAAATTTGTTTCTTTACGGCCGGGTCAAAGCATTAACACCATAACGCTCGAAGAGGCTCTTACTTTGTTCAAAATGCCTAAGCATCTGGGAGAATGGAATGGCGAACCTGTTGTAGTTGGTTTAGGAAGGTTTGGACCTTATGTTAAGTTCAAATCAACCTTTGCCTCTTTGCGAGTGAAAG
>JBJTWB010000021.1:0-9434 GCA_046081505.1 Bacteroidota bacterium
AAACCAGTATATCAACTTGAGGGAAAGGCAATTCACCCAATGCATCGCCCTGCAGCCATTCAATTTCAGAGTGCAGATCTTGGGCATTCAACTTGGCTATATTCAGCGCTGAAACAGAGACATCCATTCCCATGCAATTCCATTCGGGTCTATTTTTTTTCACAGCCACGGGAATGATTCCACTTCCCGTTCCAACATCTAACAACACCAAATCTCGCTTCAACTCTGCATCTAAGATCCATTGAACCAATTCTTCTGTCTCAGGTCTAGGAATTAAAACATGTGGTGAAACATTGCATTTCATTCCGAAAAAAAACGCATGTCCCAATACATATTGAATGGGCTCATTTTGCTCGAGTCGGTTCAATGCTTTGTGTAATTGCAACAATTCACTTTCTGAAAAACACGCATTGACCTTTAGAACCAAATCAGAAGAAGTAAAACCGAATAAGCATTCGAATAGCATTTTCACTTGCGTATTGGCTTCTCTTTCTGATTCACCAATTTGCATTAAACGGCTCACTGCAGCAGCACGTGCATCTCCTACTCGATTGCTTTGCAGATGTGCATTCATTGCATTGTAAGGAAGGTGTATCCGTTCGGACCCACAAAGAATTGAATAAAATTGCTTGATGTTCCAGAGCCAACAAAATCATCATTTGACAATGTACTATTTGATGTGAATGCTACCGGATTGCGTTTGACAGCTTTGCCAAAAACATATTGGTTTAAATCTACATTCACCACAGTGCCGTGCTTTCCAAAGGCACAAATTACGGTTTGATCAAGATACCTTCTCATGAACACCAGCGCTTCTGAATCGGCCCTAAGAACAACCAACTCTCCATATAAAAGAGCCATATTCTCTCTTCTGAAATGAATTAAATTTTGCGTGTGTGCATGCAACGTGTTTTGAGATTCATTCCAATTTTCAAATTGCATCATGCGACGGTTATCAGGATCATTGGCTCCTGGCATTCCAATTTCATCGCCGTAATAAATACACGGAATTCCGGGAATGGTCATTAGGAAGGCAGTCAATTGTTCCAATTTAACAAATCCTATTTGTCCGTTGTTTTTAATTTCTCTGCTCCATCCGGCTGCCTTTGGATCTTCGTTGAATTGAACAGATCCGTCGGCATAGCTTATGAAACGCGTACGATCTTGATTCCCCGATATATTGCCCATGAGGTGATGCCCACCGTAATACTTCGCGCTCTCTTTCATGACTCGTGCTAAATTGGCATAGCCTTTACCTTCGGTAGCAAATGCCTCTACCGCTGCATCATAAAGATTAAAATCAAATTGCGCATCCATTTGACCGCTGCCTAAATAAGAGGAAATAAGTTCGGGGCTACCGTAGGTCTCACCAATTTGAAAGACATTTTTATTTTCAGCTTTAATTTTATGCGTTAAGGTTTTCCAAAATTCTGTTCGAATGTGTTTGGTTGCATCGTGCCTGAATCCGTCTAGCTTGTAATTGGTTACCCAAAACATGGCGGTATCTGTCAGTGCATTGACCACCTCTGGTTTTTCAAAGTCCCAAGTTGGCAGGAATGTATCAAACCAAGTTGTAAGTCTATGTTCGTCCCACTTTTCTGTATTCATAGTACCGTCTGGCAAATACAGCGGAGTGGTCCAGTTGGGATGGTCTTTTAGTAGAGGGTACTGTTCATGAACATGGTGTGCCACGTAATCGAGGTAAACATTCAGGCCATGTCTGTGAGCTACGCGAAGCAATTGTTTGAATTCTTTTTCTGTTCCGAAGCGGTTATCTATTTTGGTTAGTGAAGTAGGCCAGTATCCGTGATATCCGCTAAACATGCTTGTATCGCCTCCTCTATTCCAAAGACCCCATGCTCCCTCTGCATTCTCCGTAATGGGTGAAATCCACAAGGTGTTTGTTCCTAAATCATTGAAGTATCCTTTTTTAATTTTCGAAGTTATACCCTTCAGGTCTCCGCCTAAATTATTGGCTTTGGGCAAAATTCGGGTGTCTTGAGTTGGTCTGTTGTTGGAGGAGTTTCCATCCATGAATCGATCCACCATAGCGAAATACATGACATTGGAATGTCTGTCTTTTCGATTCAACCCATTTGTTTTGAGAACAGTTTTGCCTACTACCAAAGGAAAAAGCAGATCATTGAATCTTGTATTGCTTGTGCTTGCGAATACACGAAGTGTTGCTCTTTTAACGAATCGAAATTTAAAAGGAATTTCAATTTGAGCTGTGTAATAACCACAGCTGGAATCTAGCTTTTCTGAAACCGTAACCTGAGCTAATTTGTTGTTGATATAGGCGAAGACATTTTCAGGCTTTTCGGTCAGATAAACGGTTAGCATTCTCTTTTTGTAGGCGATGGCTTCCATGTATGGTTCTCCTGAACCAGCTATTTCAATGAAACTATTTTCTCCGCCCATGCCGTTCGACATGCGATTTGAATTTCCTCCGTCTAACATTTCACGGGTGCCGTCTTCCCAAATTCGGTAGGGATATACACCGGGAGATAAATAGAAATTGGTAGACCACGTTTGTGATTCTGGATTGAAGGTAAGTTCTGTTGCGTTTTTATTCCATCCGTTAAACGCTCCGGCAACGTGCACAGTGTTGACAGCATTTTTCGATGCGTGATAGATGAAGGTATACTTTTTTTTATCGGAAGCGAAAACAGGAATA
This sequence comes from Bacteroidota bacterium, assembly GCA_046081505.1. Classification (GTDB taxonomy): domain Bacteria; phylum Bacteroidota; class Bacteroidia; order Flavobacteriales_D; family Sanyastnellaceae; genus CAIZGX01. The sequence continues at coordinate 2,678 of JBJTWB010000021.1, forward strand.
TCAAATTGTTTTCCTGATTTGGTTTCACAATTCAGGTTCATGAGTGGAGGGTATGATTCCTCGGCAAAAACAGCTTCTCCTTTTGCGTTGTAGCCTACTTTTTTGTTGTTGCTTAGTGAGATTGCAGCTACGTTTTCGTGCGACAAAAAATAATCTGTTAAAGGGAAAGTTGTATAACCGGGTTGCAGTAGCATGGGACTTGCAATGCCAGGGAGTTCAACCTTTTTTTTCCAAAATTGTGCATTGGCATAAACGGAAGATACCAAGGCAAAAAGAATACACAGTTTCAATCTCATGGAGCGAATTTACAAAAATGCCTTATCAAAGCAGCCCCATTTATTGCAAAACCAGCCCCCACTTTGCAGTGGGGGCTATAGATTATTTTATGATTTCAAATTGTTTTACCTCTTCGCCAATTCTGAGCATGTAATTGCCCGATGCCATTTGATTGAGAGAGATTGGTGTTTGTGTTGAAAGTACTTTTTGTTGGTGTATCACTTTTCCAACAGCATCGTAAATGATCAGCTCTTTCCCTACCAAGTTGCTATTCACTTGCAGCGTGATGCTGGTGGTAGCATGAGAACTATTGCGCTTTCTACAGATGCAATCCCCCAGCTTCACTGGGGGCATTTCCCATGCCGCTCACAGAGCGAGCTTGAACTTGTTATGCGGTGATTGATTCTGTTGATCTATCGCTCGGTTATTCTACTTTTCTTTCTCAACAAATGGTGCTACTGGAATGGCCGGAGCATACACCCATTTTTTCTTGTTCCAAATGAACGCGTCATTGCTGCCATCGGGACCATACTCTGGATAAAACCCCTCGAAAGCGGGGTCGCGCGGAGCCAAATGATCAAATACAATGGCGTTCGATTTCCCGTAATAACGCAATGCACAGGCAATCTGATCACTGTATTCTAAAACATAGCGTTTCATGGGCTTGGTCTTTTCAGCAAACTCAAAAACATTCGCCCCAAACGAAACATCCTTATTCTCAATATTCAAAATTTCAACAATCTTCTTGTTGGTCAATGCATCATGCCCCTGAAATGCCAATAACGCATATTGCTTTCCTGAACTTCGCTTTGATGGCATCTCTGCAATGCCATAATACACCGCTCCACACCACTTCTCACTGCTAAACTGTTTATTTAAAAATTTATCAAGCTCAGTTGTTTCAGTCAGCTTCACCCACCACCTTCCTTCTTTCTTCGACTGCACATGCACACAACCGAAATACTTCATACTTCCATCTACATTCAAATAATTCCACGTAAAAATGCGCACCCGAGCATCTCTTGAAAACGGTTTGAACATGGTTACGCGTTCAAACGGATACGTCATGAAATTCTCATTCACACTGCAAAGCGCAAGAACATCTATCATCTCTTCGGCCACAGCAACACTCTCTTCTGGTGAACTTTGTACAAACTTCTTGTACAAATCCAACAACGTTGCTTCCCCCTCTTCACATGTCATACCCCATGAAATGACAGGAAGCAAAACAAGCCAACACAACAGTATTTTTTTCATACCCATAGAACGAACTTTCATCTAAATATTGTAAGGTATTTTTTTCTTTGAAAACAACCAGCAAAACTCAAATCCCACCTGCCAATTCCAATTCAATGTTTGGGTCGGGAATCCATTGAATCGCTGCTCATGCGTTAAGAATTTTGCCGCATCCTGAAATCGTTGGTTGTAGTATCCTACTGCTCCAACATAAGGAGACATGACCAATCTTTTACCCAATACCAACAAGCGATAAGATAATTCTCCACCGCAATACGGCGCAATGGATCGCATTTTCTTTTCCAAAGACCTGCCCTGAAAATCAATTCGCTGCTCAGCTGCTGCAACACCTATATCGAGAGCCAACATGAGCCTATTTCCAACCGGACCTGGACTGTAGACATCGAACCACGATCGAGGTCCAGTAAACAATTTCACCCCTGCTTGAATTCCTGTAAACTGTATTGAAATGGAATCGGCTGTTAACAACCGTGTACTCATTTGCGAGAACCCCAACAGGGGAGCAACAAACAAGCTACGTTCTTTTCGCAAGGTAATTAAATACCCCATTGATGTTTGGTAACCCAACTGCAAAGGTTGAAGTGTGGGGTTTTCAATTTGATTCAAGACGAACATCGAATCCAACCCAGAACGAATGTCTTCATGCTCCAAAGCAGACACACCTCCTCTGAAAAACAATTGTGCACTCCCTGCATAAGCGAATAAAAGAGCAGCAAGTAGACAAACATATTTTTTATTCATGGCGTATTGAATTTAGTACCCATGGTCCAAGCCAAGGTATGTGCACGCAACTTAGCGGCTTCGGCATTGGGCCCTGTGAAATGTGCATTCACCGTTTCTGAAAATAAGTCATTCCAATGCATGTAAACTTGCATATTGGCATGCAGATGCTGATGCACTTCTGTGATGTTGCTGGTATACCCAGGCTCATCTAACAAAACAAAACTCCAAAAGTGAATCATTTTTGGTTTGTGCTTTTCGAAATTAACATGTTTGAAAAATGGCCCAAATACAACATCTTGAAGTACGCGTTCATAAAAGGCATTGACCAGTGTAACAACATCTTCTTTAGAGACAATGTCTGTCATTTCTCTTTCAATTTAAACCTTCGTGAATAACAAATCAAAGCACCCCAATAGGGTTCTCGGAAATTCCAATTGCCAGTCACAAGCAAACAAAAGCCATGTTCTTTTTTATTCCATCCCAATTCCAATTGCGCTGGAACACCAATGGTCATTCCCACCTTATAATTGAATTGATTCAGCACTTGTTGCGCACTATCACCATACATGCGCAAATTCACACCCATGCCTGCAGCTATATGCATGTACACATTTTTGTGTGCCCAGCCATTCCCCCACAAAACGCCCAATTCCACATTTCTATTTTTACGAAAATAGATGCTGTCATTCGGTCCTTCAATGAGCTCTTGGTTGTATGAAAATCGCGTGGTTGAAGAGACGGTCTCACCAAAAACAGTTCGCGAAGCCAGCAAGTGATAAGAGAGATAATCTGAAGTAGTGAGCCCCACTCCGTAATTGGTCCAATTCTTTTTGTGCAGCGCGTTGGCTGTGTATTGCGCACGTACATTGAGATTCAAAACCAACGCAATGATCATACATACTACACTATAGCACTTGCAAAAAGAAAGGCACCTCATGACTCAAACATATTTCAGATTAAGACGTCATGTGCTCACAATTGTTGCATGTTATCCCCAACGGCATGCTCATTTCCTAAATCGAACTTCGGTGGCTCCGTGTCCATATTTCTGATAGTTGCCATCTAAAAATTCACACTGCGGATAATACATGCGCAGGTGTTGTCGAATTTCCTGACGCAAAACTCCCTGACCAACGCCATGAATAAAAATGATTTTCTTCACCTTGCGTTCTTCAGCTATGCGCAACATGCGCTCGAAATGTTGCATTTGTACTTCAACTATTTCGCCGTTGCTCATGTTGGAATAGTGATCCATGAGCTCGTGAATATGTAAATCAACTTCAAAATCTTGCCCTGAGTTTGGAAATTCACTTGAAGCTCTGTCGTTATAACGCGACTTAAAATCGCGTGCGGCAACACGCACAGCCTCAGAGTCTATGTTGCGGTCTAACATTTCTCTGGTACTCGGAACAATGCTGTTGTATTGCTGCATTTCTTTTTGTTGATTGGGAACAAGAACAAGCTCTGCAATTTCATGTTCAAAAGCGAATCCGCTGCTATCCTCAACCAAGGCAATGTGTTCAGTGGGAAATTGTACGATATACCCCTCCCCTTCATCGTTCAAAAAACGAACAAAATCACCAATTTGAAATTTCGCATCCATAGCACAAAGTTAAAAATGCAATGTGTATATCTCATTCCACAATCACAAATGATTTGAACAACGTTTCTTTACTTTGATATACGCATATTATTCCCACAAAAAACAAATGGTATTTTCCAGCCTCATTTTCATTTACTTTTTCTTACCCGCATCACTAATTGCCTATTTTTTAATTCCAAGCATGACTTGGAAGAACAGCATCTTACTGCTGTTTTCTTTGCTCTTCTATTCGTGGGGTGAACCCATTTGGCTCACTTTACTTCTTTTTTCAAGTGTACTGAATTTCGTTGTCTCACTGTGGATGAGCAGGTTTAGGGGGAAGCCACAATCGAAGCTCGCATTGGTCATTGGAATTGTATTGAATTTGTGTTTATTGATGACATTTAAGTATGCCGATTTCTTCGTTGATAACACCAATTGGATTTTCGGAACCGCTTTTACTAAACCGGGAATTACTCTTCCTCTCGGAATTTCATTTTACACCTTCCTTGCTCTTTCGTATTTGCTTGATGTGTACCGCGGTCACAGTCAGGTGCAACGAAACCTACTGAACTTCATGGTATATGTAAGTATGTTTCCGCATTTGGTTGCTGGGCCTATTGTACGTTACAGTGAAATTGAAAATTCAATCCATTATAGAAAAACAACCTTGAGCCTGGCTTGGAGTGGTGTGAATCGGTTTTGTCTCGGCCTATTCAAGAAGGTAGTCATTGCCAATACAGCGAGCATTTTAGTCGAAAAATATTTAGACCTACAATTTTTAACACTCTCTTCTCCGGAAGCATGGTTCGGAATTACGCTCTTCTCCATTCAAATCTATTTTGACTTTTCCGGGTATTCAGATATGGCCATTGGTCTTGGAAGATTATTTGGTTTTGAATTTCATGAGAATTTCAATCATCCGTACGCGGCCACTTCTGTTGGAGATTTCTACAAGCGTTGGCACATGTCATTGGGAAGATTCTTCCGAAATTATGTGTATATACCTCTCGGAGGCAATCGCAGCAATCAATTGAGAAACATTTTTATTGTTTGGTTGCTCACCGGATTTTGGCACGGAGCCAGTTGGAATTTTGTATTGTGGGGTGCGTTTTTCGGATGCTGCATGATTCTTGAAAAATTACTTGAACGTCCATTGCAAGTAACCCCACGACTCTTTAAACACAGCTATACGCTTGTACTGATTGTTTTCAGCAGGGCCATTTTCTACTACGTGGATTTCGAAAAATTAAAGAGTTTTGTTATTACATTATTTCACTCCGAACATGCCGTGTCTATGAATTTAAAAAATGATTTGGTGGGCTACATGTTCTTTTTTGCAACAGCGATTGCATTCTGCATTCCCTGGAATGAGATGTTTACAAGTCAAACGAAAATAGCAACTTGGTCCAATCGAATATACTTTTACGCGGCTCCAATTATCAATCTTGTATTTCTTGCATTGGGAACTATTTTGTTGATAGACGATACATACAATCCCTTTATTTATTTCCGATTCTAACATGTATCAAAAAATTACACTTTTCATTCAGGCCATTTTAATACTTGGCGTGTCTTCGGCGTTTTTCTTTGCAGAGAAAAGAGAGATTTCAGAATCGGAAAAAAGAAAACTGGCGCAATGGCCTGCATTAACAGATAGCACATATTTAAGCGGCGCCTATTTCAGAGGAATTTCAAGTTATGTGAATGATCAATTTCCAAGACGAGATGAATTGCTTGCATTGAGCAACACCATTCGCTACAACATGGGTTTGCATTTCGAAAATGAAATACGCATGGTTGTGGTTCAAGCGGGAATGGAGCAAGGGCTTGCAGGTTCAGATACAAGCAACACATCACTGAATGATTTCAACGATGCCTATTCTGGAGGAATGATTATTCTGAATGGAGCGGTATTCACTTTGAACTCGGGCTCAACCGCCGTGTCGCCCGTTTTTGCGGCCATGCTCAATGACTATGCGAATGCCTTACCGGGTGTTCAAGTTTATTCTGCTGTAGCCCCTCTCTCGAGCGCATACATTCCCGATGAACAATATGCGCATTTGAACGGAAAAAATGAAGCTACGTTGTTGGCCATTCGCGATCACCTGAACGGCAATGTCAAGTTTGCCGATGTCATGGCTGAAATGAATGCACACAGAAACGAAAAACTATTTTTTGGAACAGACCACCACTGGACCGCCAATGGTGCGTACCATGCATATGTGGCTTTCTGCAAAGCGGCGGGCTTCACTCCCATAGATCGTTCGGAAATGACTTATGAAAAAAAAGGTGTCTTCTTGGGCTCACTTTATGACCTTACGCGAGACCCTAGCGTGCAAGAACATCCAGACACCTTGGAAATATATAAGCCTCAGGTGAGTTCAGAAAGTATTCGCTATGGAGAATCTGGATTCGAAAACGGAAAGAAATGTGCGCTATTTAGTGGTGCTGTTGGTTACACCTGTTTCATATCGGGTGATTATCCGCTAGAAAAAATAACAACAAGCATAAAAAATGGACGCAAAGCATGTGTCATTAAAAATTCCATGGGCAATGCTTTTGCTGTTTATTTGGTGAGCCATTTTGAAGAAATCTACGTGGTTGATTTTCGGTATTCGAAGCACAACCTCATGACGCTGATTCAAGACAACAAAGTCACTGATCTCATTTTTGGAATGGGCATGTATGGCGCCATGAGCAGAGGTACCATTGGCATGATGCGAAATTTGGGGTTAAATAAACCGTATACAAAATCAAATGTAGAAGTGCCTATCCAAGAAAAAGAAAGCGAGGAAATTCAGAACGAAAACGAAAAGAAAAGTGAGCAATGAAGACTAAAATCATATTATTCGGATTCATTATATTGACCCTAAAATTCAGTGGATAATCTCAACTGGAGGAGAATTATTCTCCGAT
>JBJTWB010000022.1:0-2318 GCA_046081505.1 Bacteroidota bacterium
GAGCATGACTTGCAAATACGATTTGTGCCACTCTTTCTCCAGGTTCAATTACAAATTCAGCATTCGATACGTTTACCAATAACACTTTAACCTCACCTCTATAATCAGCATCAATGGTACCAGGAGAATTCAATACTGTAATGCCATGCTTGAATGCAAGTCCACTACGAGGTCTTATTTGACCTTCAAATCCCTGCGGAATCTCCATAACCAAACCGGTTGGAACGAGCACCCGTTCCAATGGTTTCAACACGAGAACATCTTCAACATTGGCTCTTAAATCTAATCCTGCGGCAGATTTCGTTGCATACTCTGGCAACTCAAATTTCGATTTATTTACAACTCGAATTTTCATGCTTTATTTACCGGAAAAAACAGGTTTACGCTTTTCGATGAAGGCCGTAGTTCCCTCTTTAAAATCTTCAGTGCCAAAACAAATTCCAAACTCTTCAATCTCTGTCTCTAAACCAGTTTGTTCATGCACAAACCCTGCGTGAATGGCGCGCAAGGCCGAAGCAATTGCAGCGGGTGATTGCTTCGAAATTTTTCCGGCTAAGTTTATAGCCTCCGACTTCAAATTTTCAAGGGAATACATGTGATTCATTAATCCCCATTGTACAGCCTCATTCGCCGCAAGTCTACCCGCACTAACCACCAATTCAGTTGCTTTTCCTCTTCCAATTAAACGAGCCAATCGCTGTGTACCTCCATAACCCGGAATAACACCAAGTGAGACTTCGGGAAGACCAACAACTGCATTTTCCGAGACAAGTCGAATATGACAAGACATTGCAAGTTCCAATCCACCCCCAAATGCATAACCGTTAACAGCAGCAATGACAGGCTTTTCCATTTTTTCAATAAAATTGAAAAGCATATCATGACCTGCTCGCGACAATTCTTTTCCCTCTTCAACTGTAAAATTTGCGAATTCTTTGATATCTGCTCCAGCCACAAACGCTTTGTCACCAGATCCTGTTAATACAATAACCCGAACGTGTTCATTTTTTCCAGCTTCCTCAAAAGCGTCATGCAATTCTTGAATGGTTTGTTTATTCAACGCATTCAATTGTTCCGGTCTATTGATTGTAATGACACATGTCTGATCCATGTGTTCAACGAGAATGTACTGATAAGCCATTTATTTTTTTTACAAAGTTAGTTTGAACTTAGCGAATTACAGTCACATGTCCAATTTGCTCTGTTCTTCGCTCTATTGAATCATAGCTCAATTTCCAAGTGTACACATCATTCTGCACATAATAGCCCTTATAATCAGCAAGCCATGGTTTTGCTTGATCATCTGATTCAAAAACTAACATTCCCCAACGATCATAAATTTCTAAATGAAAGCCAGTTAAATTCTCCCCTACCACCAAGAAAACATCATTCAAACCGTCTTGATTTGGAGTTATAGCATTGGGAACGTAGACTGGAAAATACGGACGTACATAAACAGAATCTATACCTACACATCCCAATTCATCTGTTGCACTTAGAACATACCATTGTGGGGCAAACGGTGACGCCACAGGATAAGGGCAAGTTACGCATGATAATCCATCTGAAGGAGACCACATGTAATCCAGGCCGAACGTATTTCCAAAGAGCTGGGCTTCACCAGGAAATGAAAAATATTGATCAGGTCCAGCATCTACCTGGGGCAAAGGCAAAATATTCATGTACAATGAATCTAGATCTGAACATCCATTCAAATCCGTACCTACCACGTAAATCCATTGCGATGATTCGGGTAAAGCAAACGTTACACTGTCATTTAAATCAGTAACTGAATTAACAGGATACCACTGATACAATGAAGCTCCAGTCACTGATATTGGGAAAGGAGTACCTCCGCAGACTGTACCACCTTCGCTGGCATTGATATTTAATTCAATGACTTCAACGGTCACCTCGGAAATTCCTGATCCACAAATATTCGTCATGGTTATCGTATACGTTGTGGTTTCATTGGGACTGGCTTGAACATTTTGTGCGCTTCCGTCATTCAGTGAATTCGAAGGAGACCAACTCCAACTTCCTGCATTTTCCGCCTGAAGAAACGCTGTTTCTCCAAGACATATTTCTACATTCGGGTACACAAGTCCTCCAGGTGCATTTTGCACCACGAAAATGGTTACGCTATCTGTGGCAATGCATCCCTCAGCCGAAGTTGTAGTTAAATAAAACGTTTCATCTTGAGATGGAGTAGCCAAGGGGTTTGCAATGTTCAAAAAATTCAATGCACTCGAGGGAGACCAAGTATAAGTCAAACCACCACTTCCTTCCAATTAAATAAATTGTCCCAGACAAATGGT
>JBJTWB010000023.1:0-12113 GCA_046081505.1 Bacteroidota bacterium
ATGGCTTGTTCCAAAATTCGAGCTACATAAAAATATTCTCCTCGTATGTATATGTACGATGTGTTTGCTCCAAGCGCATAGCTGGCAGTAATCATTCCCTCTACCAATAGATGGGGAATTCGCTCCATTAAATAACGATCTTTGAAGGTTCCGGGTTCCGATTCATCTGCGTTGCAGACTAAGTAACGCGGAACACCTTCCGGCTTTGCCAAGAAACTCCATTTCATACCAGTTGGGAATCCAGCACCACCGCGTCCTCTCAATCCTGAAGTTTTTACCTCTTCCACAATTTGATCTGGAGTCATACTCTTTAATGCCTTTTCTACAGACGCATAACCGCCGTGTTGTCTGTATACAGCATAAGTGTTGATACCCTCAATATGATCGTTTGCAAGTAATAATTTCTTTCCCATAATTAGTCAATATTTACCGGATTGTCTTGCGTATATACTCTTCTAGAACCGTCGTTTTTCAATTTTTCTATAAGATTATCTACTTTTTCTAAAGTTAGATTTTCATAGAAGTCTCCGCCGCATTGAAGCATTGGTGCGGTTCCACACGAACCCAAACACTCAACTGTTTTTAATGTGAACATTCCATCTTCGGTAGTTTGTCCGTCTTTAATACCCAATTTCTTCTCAATATGACGAACTACATCTTCGGCACCGCTTAACCAACAGGAACTTGTTCTGCATACTTCCAATAAGCATTTTCCTACGGGCTTCAAATTAAACATGGAATAGAAAGATGCTACCTCATAAACTTCTATGGGTTGTATGTTTAAGAATCGCGCAACGCAATCCATTGCCGGCACACTCAGCCACCCGTCGAATTCTGCCTGGGCCAGGTGCAATAACGGAAGAAGGGCCGATTTGTGTCGACCTTCAGGATATCGAGTAACAATTTTTTTTGCTACTTCGGCAGTCTCAGGACTGAATTCTAAAACAATGTGTTCAGACATATTTTTAGTATTGTGCGATTAAGCATCGAGCTCTCCCGCAATTACATTCATACTCGACATAGTTAAAATGGCATCACTCAACATGCCATTCTTTATCATTTCAGTGTAGGCTTGGTAATAAATGAAGCAAGGTCTGCGGAAATGCAAACGGTATGGAGTTCTTCCTCCATCTGAAACCAAATAAAATCCGAGTTCACCATTCCCACCTTCAACTGCATGATAAATTTCACCCACCGGAATATCCGTTTCACCCATAACAATTTTGAAATGATAAATGAGAGCCTCCATGTTGCTGTATACTTCTTCTTTGGCGGGAAGGAAGAATTCAGGTAAATCGGCATGAACAGGGCCTTCTGGCATGTTGGCTATCGCTTGTTTGATAATGCTCAAGCTTTCCCACATTTCAGCCATGCGAACCATGTATCTGTCATAGGTATCGCCTCGCAATCCAACAGGCACATCGAACTTAAAGTCTTCGTATGAGCTGTACGGATTCATAACACGGACATCGTAATCTACTCCCGCTGCCCTTAAATTGGGTCCTGTGAATCCATATGCAAGCGCCTTTTCAGCGCTAATAGGACCGCAGTTCACGGTGCGATCAACAAAAATTCTATTCCTAGTTACAAGTTGGTCGAACTCTTCTAAAGATTTTGGGAATTCTTCCAAGAACTTATGAATTTTCTTCCAAGCTGTCTCTGTGAACTCTGCATTCATACCACCAATTCTACCAATGTTGGTTGTTAAACGCGCACCACAAATTTCTTCGAAAATTTCATAAATGGTTTCGCGATGCTGGAACATATAAAGGAAGCCGGTAAGCGCCCCCGAGTCAACTGCAATAACCGTATCGCAAACAATGTGGTCTGCAATTCTAGAAAGCTCCATAATAATTACCCTCATATATTGGGCACGTTTTGGAACTTCGCATTGGATTAGTTTTTCAACCGCCATGTGCCATCCCATATTGTTAATAGGGGAGGAACAGTAATTTAATCTATCTGTAATAGGAGTAATTTGGTTGTATGGTCTGCGTTCAGCTAATTTTTCAAAGGCCCGGTGAATGTATCCAACTGTTGACTCAGCTTTGACAATAATTTCACCATCCATGGTAAGTACATTTTGAAAAATCCCATGTGTTGCAGGGTGAGTAGGTCCCAAATTTAGAATGGAGTAGTCTTTCTCTACGTCGTTCTGTTTCGTTGTAATTTCAGACATGTGGTTGTGTGGCGTTATCTTCCAAAATATTTATCTTGCTTATCGTCGCGAGATGCGTCTTCTAAGCCATATTCTTTTCTCATGGGGAAATAATTCATTTCATCCATGTTCAAAATTCTTTTTAAGTTGGGGTGTCCTTGAAATTGAACACCAAAAAAATCATATTCCTGTCGCTCCATCCAATTTGCAGAAGGCCACAAGTCAACCAGTGATGCAACCTTTAAATCTGATTTGGGAAAAAAACATTTGATGCGAATTTTCCAATTATTTGGTAAGTTGTGAAGGTGGTAAACCATTCCGAACTCTTTCTCATCTTGTTCAGGAAAGTGCATTGCGCAGAGAGTTGTAAGAAATCCGAATGAACATTCGGTATCTTCTTTTAAGAAAGTCATTACCTCTTTCAATGATTCTTTCTTCACAACGAAACAAGGGTAGTCGGCTTCAACTTGGGAATTTAGCAATGCACTTGAGAAAACACTCTCGGCTTTCTGAAGGAGGTAATTGTGAAGTTCTTGAGGAGTCATATTATTCAATTCCGTATTGTGCTAATCTTGCTTTGTATTCTTCAGAGGTTCTCCTACTCAAACTTTCCGATTTGGCTAGCTCCTGAATTTTTAACAAACCGTCGAGAACCTGCTCTGGTCTGGGTGGACAGCCGGGTATGTATACATCAACAGGAATTACCCTGTCAATTCCTTGCAATACACTGTATGTATCAAAAATTCCACCACTAGAAGCACAAGCTCCCATGCACAAAACCCATCGGGGTTCGGCCATTTGCTCATAAACTTGGCGCAGAACTGGAGCCATTTTTTTTGAAATGGTCCCCATAACCATCAATAAGTCTGCTTGTCTTGGTGAAAAGCTAAGGCGCTCTGAACCAAATCGTGCAAGGTCATAATGTGAGGCCATTGTAGCCATGAATTCAATTCCACAACATGAAGTTGCAAACGGAAGTGGCCATAAGGAATTGGCTCTTGCTAAACCTACTGCTTTGTCTAATGATGTTGCAAAGAAGCCCTGGCCTTCAATGCCGTCGGGTTTCAAGTTTGGATCTATATTAACACTCATGGTGTGTAGTTTTCTTTTTATTTTTCCCAGTTCAAAGCGCCTTTCTTTATGATGTATACTAACCCGACTATCATGAGGCCCATAAAAGCAAACATTTCCCACAACCCAAACACTCCGAGCTCTTTGAAGTTCACTGCCCAGGGATACATGAAAATTACCTCTACATCGAACAAAACAAATAGAATAGCAACGAGAAAATATTTGATTGAGAAGGGAGAACGCGCATTCCCTTGAGATTCAATGCCACACTCGAAAGCTTCATTTTTAATTTTAGTTTTTCGCTTAGGTCCAACTAGGTGGGTAAGCACCATGGTAGTAACTACAAAGCCAGCAGCAACTATTCCAAGTACTACAATGGGAAGATATTCCCAAAGATGAGAGGTGGTTGTGGTTTCCATATTGGTTTCGCCCATTTTTCAGGCGATACAAATTTAATCGGAACATTGGATTAACGATGTTTGAAATCACATTTTTTCTCGATGTTCTCAACAAAAAAAATGAGTGAAGAATATCTTCACTCATTTGTAGGGTAGGAGTTAATTTATTACAATCCCAAGAGCACCTCTTCTGCAGATTTTCCACCGAAAAGCATGCGCTCTGGATTTTCTAACATTTCTTTGACTTTTACAAGGAAGCCAACACTTTCTTTCCCGTCAATAATGCGGTGATCATAGCTCAACGCTACATACATAATCGGACGAACAACAACCTGACCGTTCAATACCACAGGTCTTTCAACAATGTTGTGCATTCCCAATATGGCACTCTGAGGAGGATTTATAATAGGCGTTGAAAGCATAGACCCGAATACACCACCGTTGGTAATTGTGAAGGTTCCACCTTGCATATCGTCTACGGTAATTTTTCCGTCACGTGCTTTTTTCGCAAGGCCTCCAATTGATTTTTCGATGTCTGCCAAAGATTGTATTTCAGCATTTCTTACAACAGGTACCATTAGCCCTTTTGGCGTTGATACTGCAATTCCAATATCGCAATAATTGTGATAAACTATTTCAGCACCATCTATTTGCGCGTTTACAGCCGGAAACTGATACAGGGCTTCACATACCGCTTTGGTAAACAACGACATGAATCCAATTCCAACGCCGTGTTTTTCTTTGAAAGCGTCTTTGTATTTAGCTCTTAAATCCATCGCGGGTTTCATGTTAACTTCGTTGAAGGTTGTTAGCATGGCGGTGGTATTTTTTACATACACTAAGCGCTCTGACACCTTCTTTCGCAACATGCTCATTTTTTCACGCTTAACCTCCCGAGCTCCTGTGCGAACAGGTAATGCGTCTGTGTTGAATCCAGCCGACATTGCATGAACTACATCACTCTTAGTTATTCTCCCCCCTGGACCTGTGCCACTTACTTGTGCTGCACTTACGTTGTTTTCAGTCATAATTTTTGCAGCAGCAGGAGATGCGTGTCCAGCCGCGTAAGTTGGAGCGGGAGTGGGCGAAGGAACTACTGCCGCTGGCGCACTTTCCTTTTTTACATCTTCTTTTACTGGTTCGGCAGCTCCCGCTTTTGAAGTATCAATTGTACAGGCTACGGCCCCAACTGCAATGGTATCTCCGGCTTGAGCTAAGATGGTAATTTCTCCCGAGGCTTCAGCAGTTACTTCCAGTGTAGCTTTATCGGAATCAATTTCGGCAATAACTTGCCCATTCGTAACTGAATCTCCTGAGCTAACGAGCCAATTCGCAATTTGGACTTCGCTTATGCTTTCTCCCGGAGAAGGAACTTTTATTTCTATAACTGACATACTTCTATTTTTTTAGGCCTTTGAAACCTTATCAAACAAGGTGGTAATCATTTTATTCATTCGCATTTCATGCACTCGGGGAGACCCAGTTGCAGGCGATGCCGATGCAGGCAAACTTACAACGTCTAGATTTAAATCGCGCAATGCTCTCATCATATAACTCCACGCGCCCATATTTTCTGGCTCTTCTTGGCACCAAACAAGCTGAGCTTTCTTTCCATATTTCGAAAGTAATTCACGAATTTGCTTTTCGGGAAGTGGGTAAAGTTGTTCAATTCGAATTAATGAAATCTCATCTGTTAAGCCGCGTTTTTCTTTTTCTTCCAATAACTCGTAATACACTTTTCCCGTGCACAATGTAACCACTTTGGTTTGTTTGCGGGCTTTAATGTTATCGTCAATCACCTCACGGAATCCACCTTTCGCTAAATCTTCAATTTTCGAAACCGCTTTTGGATAACGCAATAATTTCTTAGGGGTGAAAACAATTAACGGCTTGCGATATTCTGTTTTTACTTGTCTGCGTAACAGGTGGAACATGTTCGATGGAAGTGTGCAGTTCGCAACTTGAATGTTCAATTCAGCAGCCAATTGTAAGAAACGCTCCAATCTACCCGAACTGTGTTCAGACCCTTGGCCTTCAAAGCCATGCGGAAGTAAAACGGTTATTCCATTCATGGTTCGCCACTTATCTTCGGCCGCAGCAATGAACTGGTCAAACATAATCTGAGCGCCGTTGTTAAAATCCCCGAACTGCGCTTCCCAAATGGTCAACCCTTGTGGAGTTCCAAAGGCATATCCGTAGTCGAATCCAAGCACACCATATTCGCTCAACAAACTGTTGTATATCGATAGCTTCGCTTGCTTCGCACTTAATGCATTTAATGGAATAATTTCTTTTTCCTCGTCTTCGTCTGTTTTTACAACAGCGTGTCTGTGAGAAAAGGTTCCGCGCTCAACGTCTTGACCTGAAATACGAACGGGATGTCCTTCTTCCAACAAAGTTGCATAAGCCAATAATTCTCCAAGCGCCCAATCAAGTGCGTTGTTGTCAAGCATGGCTCTGCGGTCTTCGAATACCTTTTCTATTTTTCGGAAGAATTTCTCACCTTGCGGAAGGGTTGAAATTTTATTTCCTAAATCCAGTAATTTTTTCTTGGCAACAGCAGTTTCAATACTTTGCTCGAAGTCTTTTTCAGTCGCAACGCGAATGTCTTTCCATGTTTCTTCCAAGAAGTGCTTTACATGGGCTTGCTTAACACCTCTTGATTTGTCATATTGTTCGTCAAGATGCGCTTCGAATGTGGTCTTCGCGGCATTTACTTCTTCTTGCGTAATGACTCCTTCCGCCATGAGCTTATTCGCGTATAAATCACGAAGACTTAAATGGGAGGCAATGGCTTTGTATAAACTTGGCTGAGTGAATTTTGGTTCGTCCCCTTCGTTGTGTCCGTATTTGCGGTAACCGAGCAGATCAACGAACACATCCATATTAAATGCCATGCGATAATCGAAAGCAATTTTCATGGTTTGAATCACAGCCTCAACATCGTCAGCATTTACGTGAAATACAGGACACAAGGTTGTTTTCGCAACGTCGGTGCAATAGGTCGAAGACCTACCGTCGAGATAATTTGTGGTGAAACCAACTTGGTTGTTCGTTACAATATGAACCGTTCCACCCGCTCGGTAACCATCGAGCTGCGCCATCTGCACAACTTCGTATACGATTCCTTGTCCAGCAATTGCCGCGTCACCGTGGATGAGAACTGGTACAATTTTATTTTCCGATTTTAAATAATGATCAATCTTCGCTCGGGTTAATCCTTCAACAACTGGATTTACAGCTTCGAGATGCGACGGGTTAGGGCAGAGGGTAAGATGAACGTTGTTTCCATTAGGAGTAACGCGGTCAATGGAATATCCAAAGTGGTACTTCACATCGCCATCAAAAACACCATCATCGTCGAACGCAACACCATCGAATTCTGCAAAAATTTCTTCTTGAGGTTTGCCCATAATGTTGGTCAAAACATTCAATCGGCCGCGATGTGCCATTCCAATTACAAACTCTGAAACGCCTTTGTCAGCTCCATCTCGAACCATATAATCCATGGCGGGAACTACAGCTTCGCACCCTTCAACACTGAATCTTTTTTGACCTACAAACTTGCGCTGAATGTATTGCTCAAATGTGGTCGCCTTGTTGACCATGTCAAAGATTTGTTTCTTCTCTTCAACTGTGAAGGGTGTTTTCTTTACAGCTTCAAGCCTTGAGCGCAACCACTGAATTTTTTCCGGATCACGGATATACATGTACTCAGCACCAATACTTTCACAATAACAAGATTGCAAGTGCTTGATAATGTCTTTCAATTTCACATCTCCCAAACCCACTTCAACTCCTGCGTGAAACACAGACTCTAAATCTGCCTGCGTAAGCCCAAAGTTTTCTATACTCAAATCTGGTGAGTATTTTCTGCGCTCTCTGACCGGATTGGTTTTGGTAAATAAGTGGCCTCGCTGACGATACGCGTTGATGAGATTTATTACTTTAAATTCTTTGTGCATGCCGTCATCACCAATAGAGGCCGTATCACGCGACAACACAGGGAATTGTGAATGTTGAAACTCGAAACCTTCGAAGAATCTTCTCCATGAAATATCCAAGGAACTTGGATCTTCTTGGTATTGGTTATACAATACCTCAATGGTGTTTACATCGGCATTGCCGAGATAGGAATGTTCATCCATTGTAATCAATTAGAAATACGGGCGTAAAGATAGGTATTTCTAATTAAACGATTTGCTTTTAAGGGTGTACTTATGAACCAATTTTAAACTCTTTTTAAATGCATCAGCGCTTCGTTTATGCTCGATAAGATGCGGCTTTCAGCGTTTTCATATTCCTGACGAACAAAGCTTTTTCCCGTAACTCGTTCAAAAAGTTCAATATATCTATTGCTAATCTCTTCCAACCAAGTATCTGTCATTGCTGGCACTACTTGTCCTTCCTTCCCCATAAAATTATTCGCGATGAGCCATTCACGAACGAATTCTTTTGACAGCTGCTTTTGCTTTTCGCCATTGGCTTGTCTTTCAGCATAACCTTCAGCATAAAAATAGCGCGATGAATCCGGGGTGTGAATTTCGTCCATGAGGATAATCTCGTTTTCGAACTTTCCAAATTCGTATTTTGTGTCGACCAAAATAAGTCCTTGGGCTGCTGCTAACTCGGTTCCACGTTGGTACAGTTTTCTGGTATAGTCCTCCAGAATCAAGTATTCACTTTCAGAAACAATCCCTTGCTCAATGACCTGTTCTCTTGAAATGTCTTCGTCATGTCCTTCACTTGCCTTTGTGGTAGGTGTAATGATTGGATTGGGAAGTTTATCATGTTCTTTTAACCCTTCAGGTAATGTTACACCGCAGAGCATTCTTTTCCCGCTTTCATAGGTTCTCCAAGCATGACCAGTGAGGTATCCACGTATAACCATTTCCACAGCAAACGGGACGCACTTTTTGCCTATGGTAACATTGGGATCGGGTGATGCCATTTTCCAATTCGGCACCAAGTCACTGGTTGCATCGAGCATCTGAGAAGCAATCTGATTCAATACTTGGCCTTTGAAAGGAATGGGCCGAGGTAGAACAACATCGAAAGCTGAAATGCGATCAGAGGCAATCATGACCAGCCATTGATCTGAAATGGTGTATACGTCGCGCACTTTTCCGCGGTAAAAATTTGTTTGATCCTGAAATTCAAACGTGGTATTTCCTATTGCTTGTGTCATGGTCGCATTCCTTTCATCATGTTCGCCTGTTTCATCATGGCAGCCATTTGACTTTTATTGGTAAACATTTTCATCATTTGACGCATTTGATCAAATTGCTTCAATAATTTGTTCACTTCTTCCACGCTTGTTCCACTTCCCTTGGCTATGCGCGTTTTGCGCGACTGATTTATTAAGGCTGGGTTGCTGCGCTCTGAGGGTGTCATGCTTTTAATTATGGCTTCAATGGGTTTGAAGGCATTGTCATCAACATCAACATTTTTCAATTGACCCATACCCGGTAGCATGCCCATGATGTCTTTCATGCTTCCCATTTTTTTTATTTGACCTATCTGGTCCAAGAAATCATTGAAATCGAATTGGTCTTTTTTAATTTTCTTCTCTAGACGCTTGGCTTGTTCTTCATCAAACTGCTCTTGCGCTTTTTCTACCAATGAAACAACGTCACCCATACCCAAGATTCTACCTGCCATTCGCTCAGGATAGAACACATCAAGGGCATCCATTTTTTCACCCATACCCACAAACTTGATGGGTTTGTTGACTTCACTTTTAATGCTCAGTGCCGCCCCACCTCGTGTGTCACCATCAAGCTTTGTTAAAATAACACCGTCAAAATTCAATTGGTCATGGAATGCTTTTGCGGTATTCACAGCGTCTTGACCTGTCATGGCGTCAACAACAAAGAGAGTCTCTGTTGGATTCAAGAATGCCTTAACAGCAGTGATTTCTGCCATCATTTCAGCGTCTATAGCCAATCGTCCGGCGGTATCTACAATCACAACATTATTTCCATTTTGCTTCGCGAAGGCCAAGGCATTTTTAGCAATTTCTACAGCATTTTTATTTTCACGTTCGCTGTATACGTCAACACCAATGCTTTCACCTACTACATGAAGCTGGTCAATAGCGGCAGGTCTATAGATGTCACAGGCCACCATTAAAGGATTTTTTCCTTTTTTCGTTTTAAGGTAATTGGCTAGCTTACCGGAGTGGGTTGTTTTTCCCGATCCTTGTAAACCACTCATGAGTATGATTCCAGGATTTCCTTGGTAGTTGAGCTCACTTGCTTCACCACCCATCAATTCCGTTAATTCATCTTTTGTTATTTTGACCAAAAGTTGTCCCGGGCTGATGGCAGTTAAAACCTTTTGACCAAGCGCCTTTTCCTTCACTCGGTCTGTAAATTCTTTGGCTGTTTTGTAACTAACATCGGAATCCAAAAGTGCACGACGCACTTCCTTCAATGTTTCAGAAACGTTGACCTCTGTTATTTGGCCCTGGCCTTTCAGTACTTTGAGCGCTCGCTCAAGTTTATCGGATAAATTTTCAAACATGTCGACAAAAAATGAGTTGCAAAGGTAAAGAGTTCCGCTATACCTATCTTCGTGAAAAATTGATTCATGAAAAATCTTGTCACAAGTGTATTTTTTGCTCTCACTTCATTGGTAGCATTCGGTCAATCATACCGAGTTTCAAATATCTCGCAACGCGTATTAACTACCGATTTTACGGGTGGTGTGGGTAAAGTGAATGAGTTTTTGCTCTTGAATTCCATTTCAGTGACCTCGCAGAGTCAGTCGAAAGGTGAACTCAATGTTGAATTTCGAATGGAACCAAATCAATATGCAGCATACAGCACCATGGTATCCGGATTGGGATATTTTGCTTCAAATAATTTAAGCAGTGCAGATAATGCAAGTCGAGTAGAGGATTTACAATCGAACATTAAATACTACAACGAACGCATTGCACTTCAAAAGGAAATTCTTGCGAAGGTAAGTGATGCAAATTCTGACCAGTACAAAAACATGTGGAATGAAATGAAAGGCTGGGAGAGCAGCGTGCGATCGTATGAAAAAGAATTAAAATCATTGACTATTTCAGAGCACTATTACTTGGTCAATCTCGAACTTGTAGATGAAACGTATACTCCGCAAAACAGCTCTGTAACTTTCGTTAACATGCCTGGATTTGAGTATTCATATCTTAAAATTGAACAACCCAATGACACCCTTACCAGTCCTTTCTATCAAGGGTATTTCATTAAATACGTGTTTACAAAAGGAAAAAGTTATGCTACGCTAGGGGCGTATAAATCTACGCAGACGCTTGGTTCAGATACTTTGCATTATTCTGAAATGTTCGCGTTTGGTTTTGGACAAGACTTCTATTCTCGTCATTTGGGCCGAGGAACAAAGAAATTCTTGAATCTATACAGTGGATACACCTTTGGTGGTTTACTTGCTTCTAACGACGCAAAAAAGAATTTCATGGGGTATTTCGCACCAGCAATTGGAGTGGAATTATTCAAGAACAAATATGTATTGATTGACACAAAAGTGAATTATTTGATTCCCTTCAAAGATGTGAGATATACCAGAGGATTGGCGTTCAACGCCTCCTTTAATTTCGTGTTTTAACGAGCCAATACAATATGCCCCCAAAATTCGTGGGGTTGTTCCATGAGGTCTTTCATTGATGCATGAAATTGGTAGACTCCGTTTTCAGCATAATGATTTCCTTTCCTGACATTACCGGTCCATGCAACTTTTGGATCATCTGTCTCAAAAATCAGTGTGCCCCATCTGTCGTAAATTTCAATCTTGTAGCTGGTTGTGCCCGTTGTTTCTGGAAGCCAAACTTCGTTAATGCCATCTTGATTAGGGGTGAAGCTATTTGGCGCATAGAATAAAAAGCCTTCAACGAAAAGCGACCCTGAAACCTGGTCAATGCAACCGTATTCATTCGTAACAGTTTGACTTATGGTTTGAATTCCAGCCTCTGTCCAATCATAGTCGAACGAGCATTCGGTTGAAGAGCCTCCATCGCTCATGCTATAGATACACGAAATAGCACCGCTAGATACATCTGTAATGGAAGTTGTTGGTTCGAAGATGGAAACCGTTTGCGGTGTAATAGTGAAAGCTGCTGTAGGTAGAGGATATACTGTTATGGCGTTGTTTAAAAATTCAGATAAGGTATCTAAACATCCAGTTGTGGTATACACTTGCAATGAGACATCATATATCCCCGGATTCTGATATATATGTGTTACAATGGGCTCGGTAGAGGTCGTGCCATCACCGAAATTCCAGATGTAAAAAAGTTGTGTGTCTGAAGTTGCATTGGCAATGAATCCGCCGAACACTGGTGGACACCCAGCGTCTGGTACGATGGAAGGAAGTAAAACCGGATCTTGAGGCACCCAAATATCATCAATGTAGGTTTCCGTACATCCGTTTTCGGAAATGGTAAGACTCACGGTGAAGGTCCCCGATTCAGGGAAGTGAATGTT
>JBJTWB010000024.1:0-2653 GCA_046081505.1 Bacteroidota bacterium
TATTGCAGCCTGAAGCACTATTTCTTTTTCTTAATTTCTTTTACGGCTTGCTCTAAATGCTCCATTGCCGTTAAGGTCGCCGGACAGCGATGCAAATTCGAAGCATACAATTCAGTTTGATCGTAAAAATCAGAGCGATACAAATGAGGAAATGTAGCACAGTCATGCGGTCTAAGTTCATACACACCACAAAGCCCCTTTTCTAAATCGAAAAATTGACACGGCGTTGAATTGTTACAAATATCTCCAGACTCTTCATCAACCATGAGCCATTTTTCAAAAAACTCATTGTAGGTCATGCCTAATTGAGAAGCGAGTCTATTTACTTCTGCCTTCTTCCAAGTTGGAGTCATGGTCTTGCAGCAATTTCCGCAAGAAGTACAATCAATCAGTGCCCAAGCCACTTGCTCAGACTCTTTCATTACTTTTTTACCGTAGGAAGGTTTTTCTTTTGTGAATTTTTTTAGGAAAGCCGACAATACCTTTTTCTTTTGGTACGCCCTTCTACGAGATTTATCAGCGAAGTCTGAGGAGTTCATGACACAAACATAAGACAAAAAAAAGAAGGCAAGCCCCTCATATCGCACCGCTACAACCGCCTACCTTTGCTGCCTTCCGGCCCTGGAGGATTTGGCAGGAGCTGGTCGTATGAGACTTGCCTTTGCGCAAATGTAAGAAATACAATTGGGAACACCACAACCTTTGCTATTTTTGTGAAAAGCTTTTACATGCCACAGTGTAGCCTTGTCATTCCTTTGTTTAACGAAGCTGAATCGTTACGAGAGCTTCACGCTTGGATCAAGCGCGTCTGTGAGTCAAATGCCATCACGTACGAAATTTTGTTTATTGATGATGGTTCGAAAGACCATTCATGGAAAGTGATTGAGTCTTTGAAAACAACGGACTCGAATGTTAGGGGATTCAAATTCGCCAGGAATTACGGAAAGTCTGCCGCTTTACATGTTGGCTTTCAAAATGCAAGTGGTGAGGTTGTTATTACGCTTGATGCCGATTTACAAGACTCTCCGGAAGAAATTCCAGCCCTGATAGATATGATTCAAAATCAAGGTTATGATTTGGTAAGTGGATGGAAAAAAGAGCGATTCGACCCCATTACGAAGACTGTTCCAACCAAGCTTTTCAATTGGGCTACACGGAAAATGACCGGTATTTCATTGCATGATTTCAACTGTGGATTGAAAGCTTATTCGCTGCAAGTTGTGAAATGCATTGAGGTCTATGGTGAAATGCATAGATATATTCCAGTTCTTGCGAAACGAGAGGGGTTCACAAACGTTGGCGAAAAAATAGTTCATCATCAGGCAAGAAAATTTGGAACAACAAAATTTGGTGTCAATCGATTCATCAATGGTTTTCTCGATTTATTATCCATTACCTTCATGTCGAAATTCGGGAAACGTCCCATGCATTTTTTCGGGGCTTGGGGATTGGTTATGTTTCTTGCTGGACTCTCTTTGTTTATGTATCTCGGCGGAAACAAGCTGTGGGCCATGTACTCAGGTGAACACGCTAAGAATATTGCAGATCAAAGTTCTTTCTACATTGCCCTCACCTGCATGATCATTGGAACGCAACTCTTTTTAGCTGGATTTATTGGCGAGCTCATTTCTAGGAATAGTTCCAGCAGAAATGACTACACCATTGCGCAAAAAATTTAACGTATTCCGAAAATAGATGATCCAACACGAATATGTGTTGATCCTTCCTCTACAGCTATTTTCCAATCACCGCTCATGCCCATGGAGAGCACATTGAAAATGTGACCGTCTTGTGTCTCTTTGATTTGGGAAAACAAGGCATATGCCTTTCGAAACTCACTTCGCACTTGCGATTCATTTTCAGTAAAGCTAGCCATAGCCATGACCCCACGAATTTGCACATACTCCAGATTTTTCACTTCCTCCAGCACACTTGATAATTCATGCGATTCAAACCCCGATTTCGTCTCTTCCTGTGCTACATGAATTTGAATAAGTCCTCCTATTTTTTTATTTAATTTCTGACCTTGCTTATTCATTTCACGTAATGTAGAGATACTGGCTACACCATGAATAAGATGAACAAAAGGTGCAATGTACTTCACTTTATTGCTTTGAAGAGGTCCAATGAAATGCCATTGAATATCAGCAGGAAGTTGCGCCTGTTTATCACACAATTCTTGAACATAATTTTCTCCAAAATGTCTTTGCCCCGCTTCGTATGCCTCCATGAGCATAGGTACGGGTTTGGTTTTAGAAACAGCTATGAGCTCCACATGTGGCGGCAATTCACTTCGCAAATGAAAAATATTCTCTTCAATTCTACTTTGCATCTTTCATGGAATAGATAACAAGACCGCTTCTTAATTTAGGCAAGATGTATGTTGATTTTGGAGGCAGCGTGCGACCGGCATCTGCCACATGCATCACAGTGGTTACTTCAATAGGATGAATACAAAAAAGAACATCTGCTTCACCGCTATCTACCTTCTCCATCAATTGTTCTGCGGAAACTACCCCTTCCGCGTATGAAATTCGTTTGTCATGTCGTTCATCTTCAATCTGAAAATAATCTCTCAATACATGTTTCGAAAGCCATTCGGTGTCCAAAGTTCCTTCAGCGTTGAACTCCAATTTCCACCACTGGTCTTTGG
>JBJTWB010000025.1:0-3510 GCA_046081505.1 Bacteroidota bacterium
ACTTATCGAGAACGGATACATTTACATTGCAACTCCACCATTATACCAAGTGAAAAAAGGAAATAAATCTGAATATGCTTGGACAGAAGAGCAGAGAGATAGACTTATAGCCGAAATGAGAGGTGCCGGTTCAGAATCAAGTGTGAATGTGCAACGATACAAGGGTCTTGGTGAGATGAATGCTGAGCAGCTTTGGGAAACAACCATGAACATTGAAACAAGAACGCTACGTAGAGTAACCATAGAGAATGCCGCGGCATGTGATCAAATCTTCTCTATGCTTATGGGCGATGATGTTCCTCCAAGAAGAGCATTTATTGAGGCTAACGCGAAGTATGCGAAAATCGATGCCTAATCTTATTTCTGTGTGTTCATAGAACATACAGGAAAACCTGCAAGTGAATAAGGGCCGAAAGGCCCTTATTTATTTTTTAATTTTTCATTTTCTAAATGCCTTGTGTGATCGCGAAGATTCTTCTTTTCGAAGTTTTTGCGCATCGCATCTGAGAGGTTCACTCCAGTCTGATTTGCTATACATACCAAGACCCATAAAACATCTGCAAGCTCATCAGACAACTCCTTGCCTTCATCAGATTTTTTAAAACTTTGATCACCATATTTTCTAGACATGATTCGTGCTACTTCACCAACCTCTTCGGTAAGTATGGCCATGTTGGTGAGTTCAGAAAAATAACGAACCCCAACCGTTTGAATCCAAGTATCTACCTGTGCTTGCAATTCATTTAATCCCATTGATTCAGATTCTATTTTCATAATTTTCTCATTATTCCGTTCCACTCCTGAATGATTTTTTCTGAAGGTAAAAAAGTATATGAATACATGATTTCTCCCTTCGCATTCATTTGCAATGCACAAGGCAGAGAGGTAATATGCAATGCATGCAATGTTTTAAAATCGAAGTTAGCGTTGAGCAAATTCAACTCGCTTCCATACGTGTCATGAATCTCTTGCAAATAAGTGGATTTGTTTCCAACATAAACAGCGAATATTTCAATGGCCTCTGCGTATTTATCTTGAATTTTATTTCGGAAGCTTAGCTCTTTTTTACACTGCACTGATTCATCGAAAAAATAGATGTATGTATATCGATCCAAATTCTTTTTTAGGCTCCAATTTTTTCCTCGAAGGTCGTCGAGTTCAATGTCCGTGACCAGCTTTCCTTTTACATCTTGATCTGTATTTTTCAGACACATCAAAGCAAATTTTTGAACGCGCTCATGCTTTGAATTTATGTGAATGTTTTCTAACTGACGTTTAATTTTATTGCGATCGAAAGTGTTTGAAAAATAGCTGAGCCGCAACATATTTACAACACGCAATTCACTCAACTCTGAGTTGCCTTTCTGTTCTGGATTCAATAATTTTAAGATTGTTTTCAAATCAGATTCCGATGCGAGTAGGTAGTTGAATTGATCAGCTTTGTCTGGATTACTTAATATTTCAGCCATCAAATGTGAAGACCAAACATTTAATATTTGTCCGAATCCTTGCGACTTAAAATTGAAATAGGGAACGAGTAAATTTCCAAATTCAAAACCGCGTTGATCAAATCGAAAGGCCATCATGGAAGATTCAATATGACTTGATAAATACGAACAGCTGTCCATGAACACCTTGTATTTTTCCCGTATTTGATTCTGGAATTTTGTTGTAAGTGCGCCCAATTCAATTTTCGATTCAAGTTGAAGTAGAGAATCGTTATTCGCTAATGTTCCTGCAAAGTTGACACTGTTTTCTTGAATGCGTTTTTTTACAGCAGTATTACCAGAAGTATAACGGGTGATGTAAGGAAAAAAAATGCTGTCTGTGAAATTGGCTAAATCCATTTCGAAGTCTGCAAACAGCGAATTATAAGGAACTTCAGCTTCCTCTTGCACCAATATGGTCCAATGTTTTATAAATCCGTTGTGCGTACTTAGTGTATCGGGTTCTGAATAGGTGATGTGATATTGACCATTTGGCGAAGCATAGAGAACAGCCGTTGTGTTCTGAACATAAAGAAAAAGTGTAGTAAATTCTGAAACGGATTCAGCATCTATTTCCAACTGAAATCCACCCGTAGAATTCGTTTTTGTTTCGGCTATGAACGCAATGTTTTCTGTTAACGGAGAGTCAATTTGACCTACATAGAGATTCGAGTTCGGGAAGGGAGTAAATTGGGCGTCTAGCCTAATTTGACTCGTACCGAAAAGCGATGCAAGAATAAAAAACAGTATACTCAGTATTCTCATGGGTAAACGTTAACTCCTTGAGGAAGGAACGCTGAAACATCTGCTTTATTTTTTATCAATTCCCGAACCGTAGTGCTATTCACTGCAGCACATGAAGGTGTTGCAAACAATAGAACCGTTTCAATTTCGGGTGCAATGGTTTTATTCATTTGCGCAATGGAATTTTCGTACTCCATATCAATGGTATTCCGAATACCGCGTAGTATAAAGTTTGCATTTTCTTTTTTACAAAAATCTACCGTAAGTCCTGCATACGAAACCACGCGAATGGATGGAACAGACTGGAATACTTCCGTAATCCATTGCAAACGTTGTTCAACCGAAAACATATAATTTTTGGTTGTATTCGTGCCTAAGGCAACGATAACTTCGTCAAAAAGAAATGTACCACGAAGAATTAAATCTTCATGCCCTTTGGTAATGGGATCGAAAGAACCTGGGAAAACTGCAATTCGCTTCATTATGAATCAAATTTAAAAAAAGTGAAATGTACGTGTTCATATGCTCTTGCTTGCCAAAAAAATGGACTTTCATCGAATTTAACTTCCTTCGGATGCTCAATAATAACCAATTGACAAGCATCCTTATTTTTCTCAAACAACAGAGAAGGTAATTCTTTTATCCAAGGCAAATCAAAAGGTGGATCAGCAAAAACCAGATTTGGTAAATGTGATTGTTTAGATAGAAATTTTTTCACATCGTCTAAAACCACATGCCATTGATTGATTTCAAATTGCCTCTTATTTAAAGAAAGTGCTCTTGCATTTTTTGCATTCATCTCAACGCTGGTAATTTGTTGTACCCCTCTACTCAAGAATTCGGCCGCTAATGCTCCTGTTCCGGAAAACAAGTCCCAAACATGTGTCATTTCCTCTAATTCGAAATGCGATTCAAGAATATTGAATAGGGCCTCTTTGGCAAAGTCTGTAGTAGGACGCCCAGCAAAGTTGCGGTCAACCGGCCATGTGCGTCCTCTCCAGTTTCCGCCTATGATGCGCATAACATATGTAATTTCCAAATGTCTTTCAAAGCTTCTTCTGTAGTCTCGGGAGCATGTACGTTTCCAATGTATGTTCGAAGTTGAGCTAACTCATCTTCGGTCCAAACCACTCCGTAGAATGTAACTTCCAAATTAGACATGGTAATGTGATGCTGAATGCAAGCGTTCGATAAAAAATAAAGCGTGTCTGTCATGGACGTGCCAGGAAAGAAATTCAACAACTGCATCTTGCCGTCTTTCACCAAGTGAATGCCATGC
>JBJTWB010000026.1:0-4234 GCA_046081505.1 Bacteroidota bacterium
CGTAAAAAATCCTGCTCCAGGCACCACTACTCCCACCGGTTTTTGTACCACCTCTTTAATTTCATTCCATTCGGCATCTCGAAAGGCCTCCCAGCCATGCAACGAGACAATCTCAGAAATTGACATTCCAAATTTCTCCTCAAGCATCTCATCAATTTCATACAGCGGAACATGCATTTCCTCTGCCCATTTTCGACCCAAGGTTGTTTTACCAGAACCTGGCATGCCCACCAATATCAAGTGCTTTTCCATAGCGTAAAAGTAATTTATTTCAGAGGTACATTTGCCACATGAAATATGTTGTTATTCTCCTTGTCTCTCTTTTAGCTTTTTTACATCCATTCGCTCAAAGTAAAAAAGGAAATGAGTCAAAACGCACTCAAATTCCAATTGTTATTGGAATAACCGTTGATCAAATGCGTGCAGACTATATTGATCGATTTTGGAATGACTACTCCAACTCTGGATTCAAAAGACTTGTTCAATTCGGTGCATTTTCAAAAAACTGTCAATACAATTACATGCCAACCTTCACAGGTCCTGGCCATGCTGCAATCTATACGGGTTCAACACCCGCATACAACGGAATTGTTGCAAATGATTGGTTTGTTCGAAAACTAAATAAAATGACCTACTGCGCCTCAGACTCCACTGTAGTGGGCGTTGGAACAAATAGTGCATCAGCGAAAATGTCACCCCATTACTTATGCGCCACTACCATCGGTGACGAATTGAAAATGAGTAATGATGGGAAATCAAAAGTTATTGGAATTGCTTTAAAAGATCGTGGTGCTATTCTTCCCTCTGGAAGAACTGCAGATGCCGCCTATTGGTTCGTTGGGGGGAGCGAAGGACAATGGGTTTCAAGTTCATGGTACATCGAAACCCTACCAGACTGGGTGAATGCTTTCAATGCCAATTCAAAATTTGCACAATCGTACTTGAAAGAGACTTGGAATTTGTTACTACCTGAATCATGCTATGATGAATCCATGGCAGATAATAACCCGTATGAGATTCCTTTCAAAGGAACCATCCGCCCAACATTTCCGCACAACCTCGATTCATTATCTAAATTAAATGGTCAATATGAACTATTGAAAGCCACACCGCAAGGAAATAAACTAACGGTCGACTTTGCTTTAGCCGCAATTGATGGAGAAAAACTAGGTCAAGACACGTATACTGATTTGTTATGTCTTAGTTTTTCAGCAACGGATTATGTTGGACACCAATTCGGAATACAGTCTAGAGAATTACAGGACATTTACCTTCGACTCGATATAGAAATCGCAAGACTTCTGAATGAGTTAGATAAAAAATTCGGAAAAGACAACTACCTCATCTT
Organism: Bacteroidota bacterium; assembly: GCA_046081505.1. Lineage (GTDB taxonomy): Bacteria > Bacteroidota > Bacteroidia > Flavobacteriales_D > Sanyastnellaceae > CAIZGX01. Next base: position 1,349 of record JBJTWB010000026.1, read on the forward strand.
TCTTAGCGCCGACCACGCTGGTGCACCAACCCCAAGTGCATTAAGCAAACATAAGGGATCAGCAGGGTATTGGAATTCCGATTCATTTGAAATCGCCCTCGAAACACATTTGCAGGAAATCTATGGAACAGGCGATTGGGTGATTAATGAATCCAATCAAAATATATTCTTAAACCGAACACTCATTCGGGACAAAAAATTAAATCTATTCGAAATTCAAGAAAAAGTTGTTCAGTTTTGTAACAACAATGCAAACATTCAAAGTGCCTATACTGCAACTGCACTTGCAAAAGGGAATCAAACTGATTTCTTTGCACAAAAAGTTCAATTGGGATACTCAAATGAATCTGGTGATGTCATTTATATTCTCAAACCAAATTTCATGGAATATGGTCCTCAAGGCACAACACACGGATCTCCATTTTCATATGATTCTCATGTTCCATTCATTCTTTATGGAAAGAATATCAATCACAAAACTTATCAAGGTTTGACACATGTGAGCGACATTGCTCCCACTGTTTGTGCTTATTTAAATATTGGATTTCCGAGTGCTTGTATTGGAAACCCCGTACAACAAATGCTGACATTGAAAAGAAAATGATACAAGTACATCTCAGTGTTCCGCATGTGCATAGAAAAATGGTGCATGTGCATATCAGATTCACCGCCCCGGTTAAAAACCCTCAATTGCAGCTTGCATCATGGCGACCAGGAAGGTATGAAATGGGCAATTTCGCTAAAAACGTGAGTCATGTATTGTGTTTAGAAAACGGAAATACTGCGAAGTGGAAAAAAACAGCAAAAGATCAATGGGAAATTGAATGCGAAGCAGGAAGTACAATTGAATTCTCATACAATTACAGCGCACTAGAACTCAATGCAGGAAGCACCTATGCTAACAGCAAAATGCTCTATGTGAATCCCGTGAATTGTATTGCATTCCTACCACAAAATTTAGATGAAAGTTATGAATTGAATATCGTAGGAAATTATAATTTCCTTTCAACCGGCATTCAATCCAATGGCTTACAATTTCATGCTAAAAACTTCGATGAACTGGCAGACACTCCATTTGTGGCGTGCTACGAAAGAGAGGTTCTTTCATTCATTCAAGACAGCATCCATTTCGAAGTTCATTTTTTTGGAGAATCTACACTCGATAAACATGTACTTCTGGAACAAATTAAAAAATACACTGCGTTACAAATTGATATTTTCAGAGGATTTCCTGAGCCTTTGGAAAGATACGTTTACCTTTTACACTTCACACCACATTTCATGCACCATGGCGTTGAACACACAACGTCTACTGTCATTGCAATGGGACCAGGTGATTCATTTGAAAGATTAGAAAAGCACAATGAACTTTTGGCCATATGTTCACATGAACTTTTTCATACATGGAACGTAAAAACTCTTCGTCCAAAAGACATGGTTCCTTACGATTTCACCCGAGAAAACTACACGCAACTCGGATATGTAGCTGAGGGTGTTACCACCTATTACGGTGATTTATGCCTCATACGATCTGGCATTTGGAATCTCGAAAACTGGAAACTAAGTTGCGAAGATTGGTTCAACAACCATCACAAAAATTACGGACGTTTCTCATACAGCATTGCTGATAGTAGCATAGATACATGGCTAGACGGATACAACGCTGGTGTTCCGTGGAGAAAAGTTAGCATTTACAACGAAGGCGCATTACTGACTATGTACCTTGACCTCTTGATTTTGTTGCACTCCAATGGCGAAAAATCAATGGATGATGTGATGAATTCTCTTTTCGAAAAATATGCTCTTCCACACGGAAATGGATATTCTGCCAATGAGTATTGGAATACAGTTGCTCATTTCGGAATTGCAAATGCTCAGGAAATAAGAGAGACCATGGCAGAATCGCCGTGTGATTTCTCAAAATACCTTGAAGATCTATTTGTGAACTTCGGAGTAATTTTATCATGGAAAAATTCAATTCAACCCACCGAATATTTATTCGGTTTCTCAGTTGATATCTCGCAAGAAAAATCAATAATAACATCTGTCGCTCCTCACTCAGCAGCCGATTGGAGTGGATTGTGGTACGGTGACGAAATAATTGAAGTGGATGGTATATCTGTGTCTAAAAATGTTCAATTCCTTTTAGAAAATTCAAAGCAAGCTAATATTCGTTTCGTAAGAAATAAAGTTGAGTTTGAAACAGAAATACATTTCGACCTTGAAAGACCAACCATTCAAAAGGCCGAAATTTCATGGCCAAATGAACCAAATGCATTATTTAAAAGTTGGATAGGTCAACGTTTTAAATAAAACGTACCCTCATGAGTTACAAATTCACCTGTAGCTGCATTGAAATATTCAACGGTATAAAAATAGGTTCCGGTGTTGTAATCTGCTGGATTCCACGAACCCATAACATCATTGAATTCGCCTTGTTGATGTCCCCATCGGGTGAAGATTTTACATGAGAAATCGTTAAACGCCGGCACAACAAGTGTATTTGCAGGAAGTAATCGAAAATCGTCATTTACACCGTCACCATCAGCCGTTATGATATTCGGGAATATCAATTCAATTGTGGAAATAAGCAAGGGCAAGGTAAATTCTTCTTCGCAAGCAGATGTTGTTATGGTTAGCACCACATTGCCCATGAGATCATTCAAATAGGTATAATCTGTCTGCTCATTGCTTGTAGTAATATCAGAGCCTCCATCCCCAGGTGTCCAAGTATAGGTCTCTCCTAAACCATTACTGCCAGTATGAAATTCCCAGCTGAATGGATCACCGTCATTCGAATCAAATACCGTTGGATTTGCAATAATATTTTCAACATTAACTGTGTATGACGCGGTTCCTTGACAACCATTCGAGTCGGTACCAATA
>JBJTWB010000027.1:0-4896 GCA_046081505.1 Bacteroidota bacterium
CTACATATCCACCTTTGTCTGCAGCTTGATCCGCTTTATTCAACCAACTGCTTGGTAACCGAATTTCAAAACCACCTAAAAAGGCAATAGCAAAAACAATGAGCAGAAGAAAGAAGACCAAGTTAAACCATACGTTGGTGGCTAACTCGTTGAGAGCGGAAGAGCCGAAAACGCCGGTAACCACGGTACCTAACAAAACATAAATGACAATAATTGATACACCAAATATGATTGCATTTCGAATACCTGCAGCACGAGTCTTACTTCGCTTTGTGAAAAATGTAACAGTCATTGGAACCATTGGAAAAACGCAAGGTGTAACCAACGCGGCAAACCCGCTTAAAAACGATAATAAAAAAATCATCCAAAGTGAATCAGGTACATCTCCCTCTGATTTCTGTTCTGCGGCATTTTGATTCGTTTGTTGTGTTTGCTGCACATCACCATCACCCTGCGATTGTGTTTGTGCTGTTGTGTCTGTTGCATTTTCTTGAGCCGCGGCAGTTGGGCATCCTTTTGCATTTAAAGAAAATTTGTATTCGTCAGGTGGCAAGCACTTGCCGTTGATACACGTTTGATATTCGAAAGATCCATTGAGAACGAAATCAGAGGCCGACAGTATTTCTACTTTTCTTTTAATGGTAAATGATTTTTCATGCTGACTTTGAACATCGCCCAATTCATCAGTGAAAACATGGGGTTTCGGTTCAATGATACTTCCTACCTTAACTTGATTTTTCCCATCGATCTTTATATCGGAAGCATATGCGTATGAGCCATCGGGTAATTTACATGAATTGATATGCCATTCCTCTTTGATATCTATCTTCACTACAACAAAAGCCTCACAACCGTTCTGTTCCAATGAAATCTTCGCTTTCACAACTTCTTTCGGCTCAATAATCTGAGCGTATGCACTTCCAAGTTGAATCAGTGCAATGAAGAATAACAATCCTAATTTTTTCATACGAATGAATTTGATATGCAAGAAAACTCAAATTTAGACAAATCTTCGTGACGAAAGTTGCATTAGGAAAAGCTTTCAACAAATGATACCGGGGAATGTTGACATTCCAATTTTTAAAAGACTGCGATTTTTTGTTACTTCGTGAAGCAATGAGGCAATTGATTTTATTCACTTTCTTAGTTCTGTATTCTGCAGTTGGCATTGGACAAAAAACCATTGTGTCTGGTAGGGTTACCGATGCAAAAACAAAAGAGCCCATTGCCTATGCGCCTGTTTACTTTGTTGGCACGAAGTCAGGTGTGAACACTGACCTCGACGGCAATTATAGAATTGAAACCTATTATTCTTCAGATACGCTTCGTTGTGCGGCAATGGGTTACCGCATGCAATCCAAAACCATTAAACAAGGAACTAGCACGGTCTATAATTTCGAAATGGAATTCGGATCATCCATGCAGGAGATTGTTGTTAAGGCAGATGACGAGAATCCGGCCATTGCACTCATGAAAAAAGTGATTGCAAACAAGAAGATTAACAACAGAGAAAAACTAGATGCCTATGCATACGAGGCATACAACAAAGTTGAATTTGATTTGAATAACATTACCGAAGCCATTGGCGATAAAAAAATTCTCAAACCATTTGAATTCATATTTGAAGGAATTGACACCACCCAGGAAAAGCCATATTTACCCGTTTTTATGACGGAATCACTTTCAGATTTTTACTACAGAAGAAGCCCAAAAATTTCAAAAGAAATGGTTAAGGCCACGCGTGTATCTGGGGTGGAAAATCAAAGTGTCAATCAGTTTTTGGGCGACATGTATCAAAATGTGAACATTTATGACAATGAAATCATTGCCTTTAACAAGAGTTTCACATCACCCATTTCAACCTACGCGCTTGGCTTCTACAATTACGATATTTTAGATAGCGCTTTCATAGATGGGAAATGGTGCTTCAAAGTTGACTTTTTCCCTAAAAGAAAACAAGAACTTTTATTCAGTGGGCAAATGTGGGTTCATGATACAACCTATGCTGTTCGAATGGTTGATGCAACAATAACCGAAGATGCGAACATTAACTGGATTAAAGGTTTCACCGTACATCAAGAGTATGATGAAGTTGAAAATGAAGTTTGGATGTTAGTGAAGGACCAACTCATTATAGAATTCAACCTCTCTGAGAAAAAAATGGGGGTGTATGGCAGGAAAAACAGCAGCTATAAAAATTTTGTCATTAACAAGGCCAGAGAAAACGAATTCTACTCGGGATATACAGACATTGTTGTTGATCCCGAATCTTCAAATAAAGACGATGCCTATTGGAATACCCATAGACACAGTGCACTGACTGAAAAGGAAAAACGTATCTATAACATGGCTGATACGTTGAAGACCTTACCGCAATTCAAGACTGTAGTCGATATTATAAACTTGTTTGTTAACGGTTACAAAGTGGTTGGGAATTTTGAGTTCGGACCCTATTACACTTTTTACAGTTTTAATCCAATTGAAGGGAATCGAATTCGCTTAGGTGGGAGAACTAGTAACGCCTTCAGTAAAAGACTCATGTTAGAAGGGTATTTAGCTTATGGCTTTCGTGATGAACGATTCAAATATGGCGCAGGAGCATTGTACATTTTCAACAAGAGTCCTCGCATGGCAGTTGGTGTGAATGCCAAGCGCGACATGGAACAATTGGGTCAGGGTGCCGGAGCCTTCAGACAGGATAATATTTTAAGTTCGTTGTTCCGAAGGAATCCGGCGAATAAACTAACCGATGTTACTGATCTCACGGCTTATTTTGAGCGGGAATGGCTATATGGTTTATCGAATAAATTAATTTTCAATCACCGTATTTTAAAGCCTGCGGGAGATCGGTATACGTACACGCGTTTTCTTCCAATCACGCAATCTTTTGTTCCTGAGAATGCGCTGATTTCGACTGAAATTTCGCTTTACACGCGGTTCGCTTTCAAAGAAAAATTTGTCTATGGTGAATTTGAAAGAATTAGTTTGGGAACCAATTATCCGGAAATTGAATTTTCATACAGCATTGCCCTACCGGGAGTCATGTCTGCGGAATATAAATATCAACGCCTACAATTTCAGGTAAGAGATAAACTTCGATTTGGACCTTTCGGATATGTGAACATGACTCTTCAAGGCGGAAAAATTTTTGGAAACCTACCTTATCCCATGTTACAAATGCATCAAGGAAATGAGACCTTTTTTTATGACGAAGCATCATACAACACCATGAATTTCTTTGAATTCGTAAGCGATGAATGGGCAAGTATTTGGGCTTCGTATCATGCCGAAGGATTGTTATTTAACAAGATGCCACTTTTCAGAAAATTAAAATGGAGAGAAGTAGTAAGTGCGAAAGCGCTGATTGGAAATTATGATTTGAAAAATGATTTATTACTGAGCAGAGATTTCAATTCAGATGGAATTGCCGACATCTACACGCTGCGTCAACCCTATGTAGAGGCGGCGGTTGGTGTAGAGAATATTTTTAAAATTTTGAGAGTTGATGCTTTGTGGAGGCTGACTTATCTCGATAATCCGAACATTGTAAAATTTGGTTTCCGAGCTAAATTGCAATTTGAGTTCTAACTATCTTCGCACGGTGAATTTAAAAGCTCAAATACCAAACGGCGTTACCCTATTCAACCTACTATTTGGAGTAGCAGCGTTGGTTGAAGATGACATCAACTGGGCTTTTTACTTCATTTTGTTTGCCGCGATAGCAGATTTTCTTGACGGATTTGTTGCACGCATTTTAAACGTCTCAAGTGAATTGGGGAAGCAATTGGATAGTCTTGCTGATTTGGTTTCATTTGGTGTTGTTCCAAGTGTGTTTTTATTTCGATTGCTTCAACCTGAATGGGGAAATTTGGCATTTCTCACTTTTGGATTATCCGCAGCGGCTGCCTTCCGACTTGCACGATTCAATACAGACCCATCACAAGCCAAAGGATTTAAGGGGCTTCCCATGCCAGCAAACGGATTGTTTTGGATGAGTGTGATGTATGTGCATCAAAGTCAACCACTACCTACAATAGCTCTGCTTATTCTGAGTGTTGTTTTCACATTCTTAATGGCTTCTCGGCTTCCCTTAATTGCTCTGAAGTTTGATCATTACAAATTGCAAGGAAATCTGTCTCGTTATAGTTTAATACTTGGTGTAATTGGAAGTATCGTTTTCGCTTCATTTGCATTAAAAAATTTCGTGTATGGGTTTCCAATTGCCCTAATTTTGTACATCGTTATCTCTTTCATAGATTATTCAATAAAAAAAAATGAGCAAATTCAAAGCAGAAATTAATGTAATGCCATTAGAGGCCTTACTGGATCCACAAGGTAAAGCCGTAACACATGCCATGTCAAACCTTGGCCTTTCAGAAATTTCTAACGTTCGTGTTGGAAAACACATGTCTTTGTTTGTAGATGCTTCCAATGAAACTGAGGCAGAACAGAAAGTAGATCTTGCATGTAAAAAATTACTATGCAATGAAATTATGGAGTACTATTCTTTCACCATTCAAGCTGTTTAATCTGTTGATTCGTCAATCTCTTATACTGTTTTTCCTTGCAGTTCAAGTTCAAATTGCTTATTCCCAGAAAGCGTATTGGGACAACAGCAATGAATTGGTCTCTTTCGGTTATGAAAAATATGAGGGTGTGCGAAAAGTTAAAGCTTTGATTATTCATTCCACTTTTAATGCATCGTACCCATCAACAGCCAAACCAGACACTTTCGATGTACAAGGGGTATTGAAACAATTCAAAACATACAATGTAGCTGCGCATTTCTTGATAGACCGAAAAGGGGTAATTCATCAATTGGTACTTCCAAATAACATAGCATGGCATGCCGGTAAATCTCAATTGCCCGACGGCACTACTTCGGTGAATGCTTGT
>JBJTWB010000028.1:0-1684 GCA_046081505.1 Bacteroidota bacterium
TCAAATTGGGTACACCACATGTCACTATCCTTCACGCGGGCTACAGGAACAAACTTGGTAATCTCATCAGGCGTTATAATAACTCCACACGCATGCGTTCCGGTACTTCGTACAGAACCTTCAAGAACCTGCGCCATCTGCAAAACTTTTGCTTCAAGGTTGGAACCGTTTGCAATTTCTTTCAAACGATTCATGTTCTCAATGTCTTCCGAATTGAAATCTTCTTTTAATTTCTTTTCATCTTTTTTGAAAACATCTTTCAATGAGGCTTTGTCTGGAATAAGCTTGGCAAGTCGATCTGTTTCGCTCAATGGCAACTCAAATACGCGACCGGCATCGCGAACCGCAGACTTGGCTGCCATGGTTCCGTATGTGATGATTTGAGCTACGGCAGAAGGAGAATACTTCTGACGCACATAATTGATAACCTTTTCTCTTCCTTCATCTTCGAAATCAATATCCATATCCGGCATGGAAACGCGATCAGGATTCAGGAATCGCTCGAAAAGCAAATCATATTTAATCGGATCAACATCTGTAATACGCAAGCAATAGGCAACTGCAGATCCGGCTGCAGATCCCCGACCAGGACCAACACTTACATTCATTTTTCTAGCTTCGTTGCAGAAATCTTGTACAATGAGTAAATACCCAGGATAGCCAGAGTTCTCAATAACCGAAAGTTCAAATTCAAGCCGTTCTTGAATCTCAGGGGAAATCTGGCCATATCTAAATTCAGCTCCCACAAACGTCAGGTGTCTGAGATAGGCAGACTGCTCAGCTATAGGTAGTAATTTTTCAATTTCATTTTTTTGATCTTCTTGACTTAATCCTTTCTCGTCCCATTTTAATTTTCGATTTGAAATGAGCCGATTGTGAGCGCAGTTAATTTCCTCATGCTGTTCCGCAATAAATGTTGAGTCAATCTCAAATTTCGGGAGTAAAATATCACGATCAAGTTTGAATGGTTCACATTTTTCTGCAATGCGCAATGTTTCATTTAATGCTTCCGGATGATGCGGGAAGGCTTGAGTCATCTCTTCCGCAGACTTCATGTAAAACTGGTTATTCGGAAATCCAAATCGGAATTCTCTTCCACGCTTTCCAACGTATTTAGAAGGTTTAGAAACAAACTCACCGTCTTTCACACAGAGCAATGCATCTTGTGCTTCAGCATCTTGTTGGTTTGTGTAATAACTGTTGTTGGAAGCGAAGTAGGCAACATTGTGTTTTTTACAAAATTGCAAAATCACTTCGTTAACTACATGCTCTTCTTCAAGTCCGTGGTTGGTTAGTTCTCCATAAAAGTCGTCACCAAAGGTTTCCTTCCACCATAAAAATTGTTCCTCAGCGCGTTCTTCACCTATATTCAGAATGTGAAATGGAACTTCTCCGAACACACTTCCAGTGGATGCAATGAGACCCTCTTTGTATTGGGCTACCAAGTCTTTGTCAATGCGCGGAACATAATAGTATCCATAGGTATTTGCTATTGAACTTAACTTAGATAAATTCTGATACCCTTGATAATTTTTCGCGAGAAATAAAACGGGGAAACCATCATCTTGATGCGTTCTGTCTTTGTGATTTTTGCATACGTTCAATTCGCAGCCCACAATGGGTTTAATTCCTTTTTTGTGTGCAACAGAAACAAAATGAAAAGCCCCCATCATGTTATTCGAAT
>JBJTWB010000029.1:0-2269 GCA_046081505.1 Bacteroidota bacterium
AAGGACAATTGACCGATGAACAATGGAGTCAAGAGTTACCCAAGGCCATAAAGGAAATATTTGAGTTGGTAGTATCTTTAAATGGAACATTAAGTGGTGAGCATGGAATTGGATTTGTTCAAAAAGAATACATGCCCATTGCTTTCAATGAAATTCAATTGAATCTCATGAAGCAAATCAAGCAGGTATTTGATCCCAATGGAATATTGAATCCCGGAAAAATATTCCCTAGTTCACACTCAATTTAGCAAGTGCATTTCCAACCTTGACAACATAAACTCCTTCAGCCAAAGATTCAATATCAACTCTAGTAGTTATAGAACCTTGACTCATTTCATTCAAAATTAATCTTCCCTGAAGATCAAAGATTTGAATGTTTTGAACACTTTTATTCGGTGTTGTAATGAAGACTTCGTGGTTCGCCGGATTCGGGTAGATTGAAATGGAAGTGTTGATCAATTCATTCACTCCAATTGGAAGCCAATTGAATGAAAGTCCTACAGATGGAATGGAACTGGAACATGCGTTCGTACCATATACTCTCCAGTAGTAGGTTTTACCGGTTTCAAAAGCAAAATTGAAGGGCAAATAAATTTCGTTTGTTACAGTGTTTGATGTGTAGAGCAATGTAGTAAAGGTTGGATCATCAACAGATAATTCAAACACGTATCCAGAAGCCCCTGCAATGGCTTGCCATGTGAAGAGGTAATCTGATCCGGTTTCTTGCACCGTTGGAGCCGTGGGATTAGCAACAGATTGAACGGCAGAAATATTACTTCCAACCTCAACGTGAAATGGAATTTCATAAGATTCTCCAAAGGTGGTTGTCAAAACCAAATGCGCGTTATACATGCCTGGAGCTACATTGTTCATGTTACTCAATAGAAAAGAGTAGGCACCGGTTCCTGTTACAGTTCCACCAACAAAATTGGCTTCAATTGGAAGTCCGTTTATTGTTGCTGTTAATGGAAATTGCAGGTCCGCATTGATTTTCAGTTCAAGGGTATCTGAGGTATTTTCGCAAAAACTATAATTCGTTTGATTCAAATATAGTAATGTGGGTTTGGTAATGAAGAACCCATCATACATGCTTGTAGCAAGATTTACACCGCTTGGTAAATAACCGTAATTGCTCCAAGTACCGCTGAATTGAGGCATATCATTTTGTGGGTACAAATCAAAAAATCCAACCTCATTAAGTATTCCTTGGCTAACGCGAATGGCATCGAGTACACGCACACCACTTCTGTAATTGCTTTCGTAAACAAATTGATCTAGAATGTATAAGTTATGATCGATACTTGGGATGGTGCTTTCATAGTATTGCATGTATGCAATGTTATCTAAATCATTGAGGTCGAAAATGTGCGTTCGTGTAGGAATGCCTAGTTGCTGTTCATCTAATTCATCGTTTACAAGAAAATACCTTCCATTTTTAGAGAACCATCCTTGGTGTGTATATCCTGTTTCGGGGTAATCATATGAATCGAGAAGAATACAGTCAGTAGGATCAGAAACATTCACGGTTACAACGCCATACCCCGAATTACCATTACAAGCCACAACAATTACATCTCCTATGTGATTCGTATCAGGTCCATTGTAAGTTAGAATATAACCGTCATGGGTATAACCTGCCTCACTAAAACCTCCTAATAAGGTTGGCTGTAGTGGGTTTGAAATATCAACCAAGTGCAATCCGCCACTGAACGTGTTTGTTCCCATTGCTACAAGGGTTTGACTTACAGGATCAATATTCAACGTGTGACAATTTCCGAATCCGCCGTAGTAGGCCGTTTCTGAAAATGTAGTTGGACTTGTAACATTATCCAATTGCAGCAAGTCAAGTACTTGCAAGCCATGCCCCCCTGCTTCAGAAACAATAAATGCGTAATGTCCTAATGTTTCCACATCTCTCCAAAGACTGTTTCCTGTATGGGGTGGAAGTGTACCTAAATACAACGGTGTTGTTGGCGAGGTAATATCAAAAATTGCTAAGCCATTTGAAACTCCGACCAAAGCATATTCTCTATTGGTAATGGGACTTACCCAGCCCCAAATATCATTGGTGTTATCTGTATTCGGATTGGCGTTCATTTGTGACAAAGTCACGTGGGCTAGCAGATCCATGTTTTCACATGGGTAATTTCCTGCCATACCATTGATACAAGGTTGTGCGAATACACCCAATGTAAATGCACTGAAAATGAGAGAAAGTATGTTTTTCATAATTTTAGCTTCTAGCATGTTTCACACTGAAATAAGTCAC